>CAZKNI010000150.1:0-9034 GCA_964554055.1 uncultured Phycisphaerae bacterium
CTTTCTGTGTAATTTGTGCGGACAGGCTATAAGTTATGATAACTAATATTAGCAAAATATATATACGCATATTCTACCGCCTTATCAATAATAGGAATACCTATGTTATCTCCAAGCTTATCTTCAAGAGCTTGTAGACCTTTAACGCTAAATATCTCAAGCTCTTCGGGATTTGTAATCTACTTTTTATTACACCAAACGATATTTTTAATCTCATCAACAATTGAAATTTTGCTTCTCACTGAATATACCTATCAAGTCTTGTCCAATAGTCCCCCATCAGCCAAACATCAAAAGGTATCCACTGAACACTACCGTCGGAAAACAACACAGGCTGACCATCAAGCGAAGCATGGGCAGCGTTTTGTGTGAAAAGTTGGTAGTTCGTTGGCGTATAGTAGCAAACCATAATAGCAAAAGGTGTTAGGTCTGAGTCTATTGACTGAGTCCACGCACCTACATCACCAACACACTTCGTAAATGGAGAACCACACGGACTATCGAGCCTGAAATCAAAATAACCTCGTTCGTGATAGTTGCTCCTAATCTGTATAGGGCCACTGCCTTCATCTTCTCTTTTTTCCCATTCGAAGATAAATCCAAAGTCATCATTGAGGTCAACGGTAGATTGAGTACCGGGACAATAGAAGGTGTGCGGTTCTCTAACATAATTTAATTTATATAGCAAACCCTTGCCTGTCCAGTCATTCCATTTGTCCCACAGGTTATACCAGGTACCTTCATTTGGGTTCCAAGGAAAGTGCCTTACACCCCAAGGAACATAATTGTTGTAATCATTAGCATATTGAAGTATCCCCAACCCGATTTGTCTAAGATTCATCCTGCAGGAAGCTGACTTTGCAAGGTCTCTTGCTCTACTTAGCGCAGGCAGCAATATCGCAACAAGCACCGCTATTATCGCTACGACTACCAAAAGTTCGATTAATGTGAAACATCGTAATTTCTTACGTTTCATCTTGCATCTCCAACTTCCAATACATTTTCTCTATTACTGCCAACAGCGACGAAACCGTTGGCAGTTTTAATTTGCATACAAAATACAATCACACAACAAAGCTGTTATTTACGACGAACCAAAAATCCCAAACCTAAACTTAGCAATCCAGCTGTTGCAGGTTCTGGAATAGGTTGACCTGCTTTGCCTATATCAAACAACTGTTGAACCTCTGACTGACTCAAAGCACGATTGTAAAATACCATTTCATCAAGTCTGCCATAAAATTCGTTTTGAGTAAAATCATCCTGACTTGAACCGAGAGCTAACTCTACCTGACCATCGGGACCGCTGTAATTGTGGATGTCAGTTATAGCTAAATCTTTGCTATCACCGACAGAAACTGTACTTGCATTATACGGTGTGCAGTAAATCGTTGAATCTATTCCGCCACCGCTACCATCAAGATTAACTACCCAAACGATATGATACCAAGTGTTTGCATCATCCCAATTACTCGATTTTACAAAATATACTCTCCCTGCATCATAATTTTGCTGACTATCATCATAGAGATAAAACTGGATAGCCTGCTTTCTGTTAGCTTCCGGATTCCAGCTTGTTCCCATCGCAGTAGCTAATATTGAACGGGAATTATTCGTTGGACTGAAGTAATTAAATACATCTCCAGTGCCCCAGCCATCTTCCATTCCACTAACTACCCAAAAAGCAAGAGTAAATTGATTACCTACATCGCGAATCTTTTGAGTCTGATTTATATCCCGATACGCAGTATCATTTGGCGAACCCTCACCTTTCATAAAGTATCGTGATTTACCTACCACTCCTGTTTTGTAGCTCCAGGTCAAAGCATTATCACAATATAAATTGTAACTATTAGCAGAGGAATCATTATCATTGTTCTCAAACTGCCAATAAGCATCATAGTCAGCTAACCCTGCACGAGTTGTGCCGAATCCTGCTAACACTACTATACACATTGTCATCAACATCATCCTTTTCATCGCTTCTCTCCTTTCATAAAAAAACGACAAACATTAAAAATCTATACAACTAACAAACTTCTCTCTTTCCCACCGATTCGCCTTCAACTATCGATGTACTTATCATTACACGCTCACTCGATACCGTTTGACCTTTAATTGTCCGTTCAAGTAAACTGCACGCCTCATAAATCATATCAACAAAAGCTGATTGAATATTCAACGCTGTAAGCCGCAACGGATGAGAATCGGGAGTCATATCATTCAATGCTACAAGCGAAAATTCACCGGGAATTTGCACTCCGTTATCATAACAATATCGAACAACACGATTAGCTATAACTTCATCGAACGCAATCAACGCTGTCGGACGATTCGACATCGCACTTGCAACAACAGCATCATAATATTCTCTGCTTACAGGCCTATCCGAGTTGTCGATTATATGAATCGAATCGTGTGAAAATTCCTTCAACCCAAGCGAATTAGCTGTCTCAACATATCCCTTGCCTCGTTCCTGTTTAACAAGCCATTCTTCCTTATAGGTAATCAACTCTATCCGATTATGACCCAAATTTATCAATTTCGTCAGAAGATTGCGAAAGCCCGATTGCCAATTGATAAACACGCGAGGAACAGAACGCTCGGGAACAAGATGATTACATAAGACAATCGCAACATTATTGCTCTGCACAAAATCTATTTCATCAGGAGTTATCGGACCGGTAACAATCAATCCGTCAACTCGACCGGAACGCACAGCTGCTGATACCGCACTATTTTTGTCCGCAAGCTGACCTTTACGATATCCAAGCAATTTCACCGAAGCCTTTTCGTTTGGAAAATATGTATGAAAACCTGCCAACATATAGCCGACCGCTGGATGATTTAAGCCCGAATAGTCAACGAAGCTCGTTGTATTGCTATTGAGAAGCGCTATTCCGATTGTCAGCTGTTTCGGCATTTCCCCAAAATCATTTTTTTCAGCTACGAATGCCCCGACGCCAGGCCTAACATCAATCAAGCCGGAGGCGGAAAGTTCGCTTACTGCCAACGATGCTGTTACATGAGAAACACCAAAATCCCTTGCTAAGTCTCTGATAGATGGCAACTTATCGCCAGGCTTAAATTTGCCGTCTATTACCTGAGATGCTATTGAACTTTTCAGCATATCTACTTTTGTACTTGCTCTAACCACTTTTAGCTCTCCTGTGTTATTGATACCATAACACAAAACGCAGATAATGTCAAGAGAATTTTGAAAAAAGATGTTTTTTGCCATACAAAACCCGGGTTAGCCCGCATTTCTCACACATTTTGAATTTAGCTGATTTTGGGGCATAAATTGCCGGGCACAGCCTGTCGCTCCCGCACAACGTCATTGCGAGGAATGAGCCCGAAGGGCGAATGACGCGGCAATCTCTTCTCTTCTCAATCAACAATCCGCAATCTGCAATCCACAATTCTTCTTGGCCTGTCAAGCCCTAAAACCGAAAGATGCTGCGACGACGAGAGATGTTGGAAGGCAAACACTTCATATTGCTACTAATAATGCAAAATATAAACTTATTGAACCGGAAAAGGCTAAAGTCGTCCGTGATATGCTCGAATTTCAATCTGTAAGTTACTTTTTAAATTTCAACGGTAACGAAATTCCGATTTTACCAGTTTTGCCTTTGATAGATCGGATAAGGAACAGCGAATTTTTTGTCTGTCTCCGACTCCAGTAATCCGGATATCGGCTCGACATTTGTAACCCAATTTCCAAGCCAAGATACCCAATATTGACCGCCATTAGTAATATCTTCCCGCAATCTTTTGCGAGGCAGCGGATAATTAATCGCGAGCATATCTCCTGCAATCAAGCTGGGGCAAAACAAATAATTATTCTCCAAGCTGATATCGCCAACAACCCTGCCGTTGACGGTTAGCTCAACTTGTTCTCTGCGTAAAAACGCAGGAATTCGAATTCGATAATTACTTGTTTCTCTAACATTGATTTGCAATAATCCCTTTTGTGGCTCGAAACTGACGATTTCAGCAAAGGGAAGAGTTCTGCTTATAAAAAGATTTACATAGACTGTCTGTCCCTTTCGGACGATAGCATTGTTCCATATCGCATATAAAGCACGAACAGCACTGCTGGTACAACAACCCTCGATACCAGCTCGGTTGGCATAAATGTAGAAAGGCCTTGACCAGCTTTCAAATGCACCTCGAATAGCTCTAACTAATCGTTCTTTACCTGAAAAGTCTTGTTGCAAAGGTTCTATATTCTCCGGAGTTCTGTACTGGTTCTCGATTAACTGATTTTTGCAAAAACGATCGATAACATCCCAATATTCATCGAATCCGGCAGAAGCAAGTTTAATAGCCAGCAGAATTGTATCTGCAAGAGAACACGTTTCACAAAAATGCCCGCCAACTTCTGACGGTTCGGTCAATAGACCATCAGGAACCCACCCAAAGCTACTGCTATTGCGAAGTGTCCAATCTAACACTCGCTTCGACCAGAAAATATACTCCTCTTCTCCTTTAGTAAGAGCCCATGTTAATATTCCATTCATCGCAGGCAGAATTGCTCCGCAATGAGTATGTCCATTATACATACCGTCTTGATATACTTGTTTACCCTCGTTAATAATATAATTAATAAATCCGTGTATCATTTCCTCAGTGATTTTATCCTTTGTTTTATTCCAATATACGCTAAGAGCTTCTAACAAAATAATCGGATCTAATCCGGCATTTGTCATACTAAAGACAGAGCCCTCCGTACCTGTTGCCCTATTTTCCTTGCCTATAAATTTTCCATGACTGATACGCCTTCGGTTAAAAGTCAATCCAGCCTTTTCATCGCCCGAAGCATAAGACCGTAAAGCCTTGATACATCGTTCAATTCTTTCTAACACGCTATTGTCGTTTTCTTCGAAAACAATCGTAATTAATGCAAGCAATGCCTGACTCTGACAGAAAATATCTGCTTTGCTCGTGAAGGTTTCGTATCCCCTCAAAAACGCCGGGCATTCGTTTGGATTGTCTTCGCCTGAATAATCATAAAACAGTCCGTCATCGCCACTTTGCAACGAAATAACGAATTTTCTCAAGCCGATTTCTCTTTCATCGGGACAGTTAATCGCCAACATTTTTCTGGCGAGAATAGAAGCGGTTATATATCTTCCGCCCGTATCTACAAAATCATATTCCGAATGACAAAGCCGAGGCGGATTCTCGCTTAGTTCTGTCCAAAAGAACGGACGATATTGTTGCGCCTCATCTAAACGAGTTAACATACTTTCCAAGGCAAGCTTTGCTGCATTCTCAAGAAAAAAAACGTCGATATTCATTGCCATTCGCATAATCTCCTTCTTATATCTCCTATTGCTTAACAACTCTCTCTTTGTCTCTTTAATTCAGCAAAATTTGTATATCTGCTACCGAAAATCCCCGAGTTGTTCCGTTCAGGTTATCAGCAAAGATAAACTTAATTGTATTATTTCCCGTTTTGAAATATCTTAGCGGAACTTCTATGAGTCCCGTCTTCGTGTCAGAATCGGAAACTATCTCTTTAGGAGGAAAAATAGGCCCATTGTTATTGATATAAATTTCCACTTCTTTCCTAGCATCTACATCACCCATTGTTAGCTTTAGATACGATTTGGAATATCCGGACAGAGTTTTTATCTGAAAATCAACGGTCTTATTACCTCCAACAGGTACTCCGTAAATTTCAAAGGGAAGAAAAAGTGATTGTACGGAAATAATTTTACGTACACATACAAAATTTTCGCTTGCAGTGAAACTTATTTCATTATTTGGCCCGAATGCTTTTGCTTTAACGATAGCGTTTTTGTTCAACTCTATTGGACCTTTGTATTCCGTCGATAAAACAGTAGGAATGCTACCGTCGAGCGTATAATATACCTTTTGACCTTTCCGTGGAGGAATTATTGTTATCTGAACCCTACCTGTAAAAACGCACCCCCCGGGAACGATTTTAGGCTTGTATACAAATTTCTCCGCATCTTTTAGCCAATATCCCAATCTATCCTGACCAACAATTATCGGCTCATAATTTTTGTTTATAAACTCCTTCTTTATCGTTTCCGGGCTACCCAGCTCCCTCCATATGTATGACCGTGGATTAAAATAATTGAATATGTAAATACCGGTAACTCCTGCTTTCCATGCCACTGCTGCTTCGTTTCGCCAATCACAGGTCTTTACTTTTATGCGCGAATAACTTATACACGCATAGACGGGAACGTTATATCTTTTCCCAAGCTCAACGAGATTTTCCCACGGCTCGAGATGAGTATATCCGCCCCCGATAATCATATCCACAAGACCTTCTTCAAGCCATCGGACAACGTCCAAACCGATTGACTTCGCATATCCGAGTGAATCCGGAACACGAACAGCAATCAAAAAAGGCCGTTTCCGCTTACGTGCAACCTCTTCTGTCATCTTACGTATTCTGCGGACAAGAGAACTCATCATATCGCAATGTTGCTGAGTTACAGGCTTGCCGGTCATCTGAGGACGAAAAAAAATCGGATGACGGAAAAAATCCATCTCGATACCATCAAGGTCATCATACTTATTACAAATATACTCAAATATCTCGAATACCCTATCTCTTACCGCTTTCTTACCATAATCCAGAGCTGACCATCGTCCGCCTCCGTATGGAAATTTACCGTAATCTTTTCTGCTTCCCATAAGACATTCGGGATGCAACTTCTTCCATTTGGGAAAAACATATGCCTCGGATGGAGACGAGTCGTGAGTGTCATTCATTCGAGACGACCAGAATATTGCTATATTATTCTTTCGGCAAAACTCTATCATAATATCAAAGCCACGTTTCCAAAACTCATAAGCTTTTTGTGGATCATGCGCAAGCGTTCCCTTATTATCATGTTTAATAAGCCTTGCCATATCCTCTGCTGTAAAATATCCAAAATCAATTTGTCCTGCCGGCGGACTATAACAATAAAATATAGCATCTACCTGAGTACCCTCCAGCCCTATCGCCCGACGACTAAGAAAATTTTTCTTGTTCATCGGAAAAATATTTCCATCACAATAATCCGCAGCGTGACGAATCATAGACTGAAGCGAACCGTCATCATTGTTTTGAATAATACGCCATCGATGATAATCACGAAAAGTCGGTTTTGATAACAAGCTCTCCGAGGCCCAATACATATTCGAAAGATATACGTTTCCCTGAATCTTCGGGCTACCGTCTCCAATTACAATTGACGTTTTTTTTCTTTTTGTCCTCCAATAAAATCGACCAGACTTCCATGGCTTGTTCTTTCCGTCAATATATATTGAAACGATATCCTCACCTCTGTTATAAACTATTCGAATATCAATAAACTTTTCGCTGAGATTCTTGGGATACCATTCACTATACCCGCCATTTAATTTCGTAACTTTAATTCCCACATTGGCATTCCAGAAAATACCGATTTCTCGCATTACTTTTTGTGAATTCGGAAAATAACAATAGCTGCACCCCGCCCATATTGCATTACCCTGATTACTAATTTTCCCGACTCGATATTGAAAATACACTATATCATCTTTATCAGGATTGAATTCGGGGCAATCTTCTGCATTCAGACAAATGGTAGCAACTCGTTTCATTCCGTTAATACCGCCACTGCACAGCTCCATACTTGCATTTTCACCGTCAACTTTGTCCTTAATGAAACACGTCGAGTGATAGAAATAAAAATTCTTGCTATCTGCACACCCCTGTCTCCATTTGTATCTCGGATGTGCACCTTCGGAATATCTCGTAGGCATAGGAAAGTTTTGAGTAGCTGCATCAGCAACCCAACTTCCGTCCCACCCACCCGATGGAACGGGCCAATTGCCTGACACTGCATCGACAAAACCCAAAATAACAATAAAAATACTCAAAAAGCCGACTTTCATATCGCATCCGTCCTCTACCATAAAATCTTTGTATAACAAAGGGAAAAAGACAACTTCGATAGCAAACAATCACACTCTTTCGTTGTTTACTTGTATTTACTTCAAAGGGAACGGTACGGAGCCATACCGTTCCCTTTCTCGATTACGCTCTGCTCTGCACCATTTTCGTAACCTACGCCTATCATCTCCTGCTTAACAATCCTATTATTCCAAGAGATATCAACCCAACCGTCATAGGCTCAGGAACTGCCGACCAATACATATTACTCAAATGGACATCACCATCAAAGGTGCTATGTCCATCGCCTAACTTTATCTGAGCGGTATTTATCCCCGTATGCCAATATAGAGGGCCTCCCCATGTGTAAGTCTCGTTTCCGTCAAAGAAAACTTCTACTCTATCGGTAACTCTATTGTAAACCACACGGACATCCACAAACTGACTCGACAGATCCAAGGTGCCACCTCTATCATACCAACCGGTATAATTGCTACCGCCATTATATGTCGCCCTGATTCCATTGTTAACATCCCAAAAAAGTCCGATTTCTCTCCAGCCACCTCCTATCATCTGTACATATAAGTAATTCTGAATTGCAGCGGTAGCTGATGGGTCCTGATTTGCTATCTTGCCAAGACGATATTGCCAATAAACCAAAGTGTTACTTAGAGCATCAGGGTCCCAATTGGGATCATCGCTGGCGTACAGTCCTATCATGGGATATGCACTCAACGAGCTTGCCAAGTGCATACTGGAACCTCCGTTATCCGGGTCCAATATAGGCTTTGTCGGATCTCCACCTTCATGATCCCAAATAAAAGCATTGGAATTGTGGAAATAAGCATTCGGGGGATTATACAGATTTCTCCAATGATATGTCGGATCCGCACCATCGCTGGCACGTGTTGGCATAGGAAAGTTCTGAGTAGCTACATCAGCAACCCAACTTCCGTCCCACCCGCCTGCTGGATTACTCCATACACCAAAAGCGGAACAAGCAAGCACAAATTCCAACGCTGAGGCCAAAACAACAAATTGTAAGTTACGTTTCATCGTTTTTCTCCTTTCTAAAAAAATTGACCGCATTTACCAAAATACTCTTTTGAAATTGCATCTTGTATG
>CAZKNI010000151.1:0-5924 GCA_964554055.1 uncultured Phycisphaerae bacterium
TGGCAAAAAATTTGCTGATATTTGGATTTGAGTTCATTTCGCTTCGCTCTGTCTGTTTCTTTATCGAGTACGGAATATTGTTCCTCGATTAATTTTGCCCTGCAATATAAAGACAAAATGTCCTTAACAACTTTTCTGACAAGGACTAACGAGCGATTAGCCTCTTCAATAGTGAAAATCTTCCGGTCAGATGATGAATTGTCATTACTTTTTAACCTAACTGACTCAGGCCGACTCATTGTCTTTCCTTTCAATTCAATGGGCACATATCATTTTAGTTTAAAAACCCATCTCCTATATTTAGCTTACTCTTTTTCTTCGAATAAGTCAACCTACCAGAGCGTTTTTTACTTTATATGAGACGAATAATTTTTGGAAGAAACCGTTAAATATCGTTTAATTCGTAAAAAAATTTTGTTGGAAACGCCTTTAACTTTCAACAAATCTTCCAGTTCCGCAAAAGCTTCTCGCGAAGGGAAACGTTTACAATAATTTTTTCTGTATTTGACGATATTTTCTGCCAATTGTCGAGTCAGTCCCGGAATACACTCGAGCTCGTTAACGCTAGCTTTATTTACATCAAGCTTTTGCGAGGGCAATTCCGACGCATTTTGGGTAATCGTAATTTCAGGCTTATGATATTTTCGATAAGCTATCAATGCAATGTCAAACGCAATAATAACGCTTAGCAGAAAAATCAAGACATTCTGATATTCCGAAATGAAACGCTTATTGGCTTGTGACATTTGCCCTGCCTTTATTGCACTGCAACCCAAAAATTCATTATAAAACAATTATATAAATTTTGTAGATTGCCAAAATCAGTCGGGTTCTGCGCGATATCTCATTTTAGCTTCTGTAAGCTGCTTTTGCACGGCGCGTATCCTTGCAAAAATTGGCTTGCTAATCCAATTGGGATTGAATATTCCGCTATCGGGGATATCTCCGCTAAATTCGTCCGAGAGAGTGTTCCACGTAATAGAATCGACAGCTATTTTGCTTAAAGCGATATGTGCAAATCGTTCAAACCAGCTTGCTTGTAATTCGGGCGACCAAGGATTTTCCCAATATCCGAGTTTCGAGTTTGTCTCATCGTTACCGATAGACGGAGCTGCTGTAATTAAATGTATCGGCATTCCAAGAATGGCATATCTGTCAATTATTGCGGAAATTTGGAAAAAATCTCTCATACATAAACATTTCGATGAGCTGCCGAATAACATCCTAAGACCGAAAGCATCGAAGTTAATTCCGCTTTGCGCTGTCATTTCAGCATATAAAAATGGCGGAATTGTTCGCGGATTGACAGCTGAATATTCGCCCCACGGATAATCTATTTCGATTATCGCACTTGCACGCGGACAAAGTTGTTTTGCCCATGCACAGCAGCTTCGGGTCAAATCAAGTATCTGTTCAAAATTCAAATTAAACGGATTGCTTGAATGAATTCCGCTGAGAACAGTCCAGCTTCTTATAAATTTTCCGTATCGTTTGGATATGTTAGAAAGATAACTGTGAATTTCGTCTCTAATCTGTTCAAATGATATATCTTTGATTCCTCTAAGCCAAGCTGGAATTTTTTCCGGATTAAAATCTACAACTGCTCCGAGCCTAATTGTAACTTTTCTCTGAACAAAAAATTCAAACCATTTATCAAGTTTAGCATAATCAAATCTGCCTTTAGCAGGTTCAAGCTCAGCCCAGCAAATCGGTATTTTTGCAAAATTGAAGGTTGACAGCACATCTCCGGGAAGCTGGTCTATCGGAATGCGAGTATCTATATTAATACCGAAAATTTTACGGCTTAACACTCCGTTTTGTATCCGGGAAATCAGCATTTTTTGTGCATAAAATTTTGCTAATTCTTCGCCTGTCTCGATAGCTAATTCCAAAGCGTTATCGGCAAACTTTGCAGCTTGTTCGGGAATATCGAGATTTTGTAATGCCTGAATAAACAGTTTGCGTGCACGCCCGAACAAATCTTTTATATGCTCCGTTTGGGGATATAAAAATAATCCCCAATCTTCCATCTTCTGTAGAATGCGCATCAAACGCCAGCGAGCGAGCTCCACGTTAAGAATGTATGGCTTATTTCTGTCAGGCAATCGGGTTGTTTGCAGAAGAAATTTTCCCGCTCGCGGAATATTCCACATTATAGCTAATCCGACAGCATCTTCCGTATTTTTTTGACAAGTTATAACACCGTCACGAAACTCTATCTTTCCACGAACAGGAACTTCATCTTGGCCTATCAGGTACGAACCCGATAAATCTATGTCATCAACAGCTTGATTGTTATTGAATACAATGAACTTCAGCATATTTGTTCCTGTATATTATTTATTTTCCGGGCAGATATTCTCTTGAAGTTTTTCTCTCGAGCCAATGTTTTTCGAGCCTGACATAAATCGGCAGACCTTCTTCACCTATTTTGATAGGTGCTTGTCCTTGAAGGAGGGGCATTAGATATTGCTTGAATTGTTCCGTAATGCCTGTTCCGTTTTCATCGAGATATTCGCGAGGCAGAAATTTTTCGCCGTTAGCAACGGCGCTTAAATCAGCTAGCCCTGTCGTACATTTATAATTAGGCCAATCCGATTCACGAACAAGAGTAATCATTTTACCTGATATTCCTTCGAGAGCTGCTTTAACAGCTGATTGGCCAGCCATGTATGCTTCATTTACATCTGTTAAAGATGCAAAATGCATTCCGTTACGCTGACATGTTCCGAGTTTATTCGTTCGGCACTTTACTCCAATTTCGTTCTCTATCAATCCTCGAAGGGCTTCTGCTGCTCCGCCGAGTTGAGCATGTCCAAAAGAGTCTTTGCTGAATTTTCCGCCTGCTTCAGCAACATATTTTCCCTCGGGCGTTTTTATTCCTTCGCCTGCTGATATTACACAATATCCTATTTCTTTTAATACTCTTTTTACATCTTCGAGGAATTTGTCAACGACAAATGGAATTTCCGGAACATATATCAAATGAGGAGCGTCTTTTTCGTCTCTCCGCGCAATTCCGGTTCCAGCAGCTATCCAGCCGGCGTTTCGACCCATTATTTCCAAAACAGTACAAGTATCGGCTGTATATAAAGCTTCCGTATCTTTGCCCGCTTCCATAACGGTTGTAGCGTTATATTTCACAACGCTTCCATATCCCGGACAATGATCTGTTTCCGCAAGATCATTATCTATCGTTTTGGGAACACCGATTGCTATCATTTCATATCCGGTTTGTTTAGCAAGCTTACATATCTTGTCAGCTGTATCCATCGAGTCGTTTCCGCCTGCGTAAAAGAAATATCTGATATTATGAGCTTCGAAAACTTCCAAAATTCGCTCATAATCTTCCTTTGAAGTGTCGAGGTCTTTAAGTTTATATCTGCACGAGCCCAGAGCAGCTGCTGGCGTGCGTTTTAGCCCCTCAATATTTTCGGAGGGCTCTTTTTGCAAATCGAAAAGTTTTTCTTCAAGTACACCTAAAATTCCATTATATGAGCCATATATACCGGTGAAAACATCGGGATATTTCATTGCTTCCTGAATAACGCCACAAATGCTTGAATTGATTACTGTTGTCGGGCCACCCGACTGTGCCAAAACACAATTTCCTTTTAATGTACCCATATTTAATTGCTCCTTTATTATATTATGAATTGTATATACTAACATCGAGATATAATCTCTTGCAAGCGCAAAGTTAGCACCCGAAACGCTTTCGTACGAATATTCTGCAAATCGATTACGTTTCGGGAAAAGGGCGTGTATATTATTTTGTTATATGCTCTTAAAATAATAAAAAAAATTTGACTCAATTCTTTGATTTCTCTATAATGCAGTTTTTCAAATTACGGGCAGGTAGCTCAGCTGGTAGAGCAAGGGACTGAAAATCCCTGTGTCGGCGGTTCGAGTCCGCCCCTGCCCATATTTTATATTATAATATAAAATAAATATAATATCGGATTAAGAATAGAAGCAGGTATTGATGCAAATTAAGAGATGCTTTTAGAATTTAAAAATTAAAATTGGAGATATAAGATATGTCACGTGAATGTTTTTTTACAGGCAAGAAAACCCGAGCTGGAAGAAGTGTAGCTCGCAGAGGTAAAGCTAAATATCTTGGCGGAGTCGGCATTAAGACAACGGGAATTACGAAACGGAAATTTAAGCCCAATATTCAAACAGTTCGTGCTGTTGTGAACGGGAAAGTTTGCAAGATAAAAGTTTCAGCAAAAGCTATCAAAATGGGACTTGTGCAAAAGCCCCAAAAAAGAAATTATAATCCGCAAGAGCAATCATCTGAATCCTCTTAGGAAAATTTGCAAATATTCTTCTCCATTTCTGAGAAATCTTGCCAATCATCGAGTTGAGTTGTCTTCTCGATGATTGCTTTTGCGCGCAATTCAAGCTGACGACGATTACGCAATTTATTAAGCCAATGTATTGGGATACTTTTTCGACCCCTAAGAGCGCCTATCATAACTCCGGTAATAGCTGATATTGTATCCGCATCTCCTCCGGCATTGACAGCTGATATTATTGCTTCTTCTGTTGATTCCCGGTGATGAAGAAAATGCCAAAAGCTCATCATTACAGAACAAAGGCAGAATGGCGACTCAGCTGTTAATTGTCGTTTTGTTATTTTGCTTGCATATTTGCTTATTTTTGTAGCAGCTATTTCGTAGCTATCCGGCAAATGTTCGATGAGAATGTCCGCTGATTTAAAAAAATGCCCTGTAAATTTTTTTTGATTATGAATGATGTTAGGCAAAGCAATTTTTTTCAGGCAAGATATTATCTCTTTTAAAAATTTTGTTCTGCTTTGTATGCTCGTAAGTTCGGTAGCTAAGCTTACTGCAACAGCGACAGCTGACGCAGATAATATTGCTCTTATGTCTCTGTGTGTAAGCGACGAAAATTCAACAGCAGCTAGAGCAGCCTGTTCAGGCTGACCGGAATAAAACAATCCGACAGGCCCTATACGCATCGCTGCTCCGTTACCTGCACTGTCAATTGCTGATTCGTCGGGTGAAATGCCTTTCATTAGCCTTTCAACAACTTGTTTGAATCCCTCGCCATAGCCCCTGAATACGCCAAGAGGACGCGATTTTGTTTTCGTTTTTTGAATGACATCTATTATCCTGCGAGCATAATCGTATTTATCTGCCCTGCCTGTTTCAACAAGCGATTCAATGAGCAAAATAGCCTGCTGAGTATCGTCCGTATATACACCGATAGGTCTTTTTCGATGCAGAAGATTACGTTTCTTGGTCTCACTTATATCCGAACGTTCTTTGAGCGCTGAATAAAAAACTTCTATTTGCGAAAACTCTCGCAGCTGGCCAAACATATTTGCAATTTTGTTAGCTGAAAATCCTTCAACTGTTGCCCCAAGCGCATCGCCAAGAGCCATTGCTAAAATAGCGCCGTAAATTTTGTCGGATTTCTCAGTCATTCCCCGATTAGCCTCTTTTATGACACCTTTTATTTGTGAGAAGAGTTATACATAAATAATTTGCATTAATCACGAACAAGCTATTTCTATAAAAGACACAAGCAATAAATTCTCAAATGTAACAAAGCAATTCTACTTGAAATCGAAAATATTATTATACAATTTGTGGACAATTAAGTATAGCAAAATTCATCTTTAGGCTTGCGTGACATAAGCTCACGGATAGATTGTCTTGGCGATTTTCCTTCGAAGATAACATCTGCAACAGCTGACGTAATAGGCATTTCGACATTATATTTTTTAGCTAAATCTAAAACGCTTTTTGTTGTCGGAACTCCTTCGACAACGGAGCCTATCTGTCGCTGAGCTTGCTCCAGTTTATATCCCTTACCGATAAGCTCGCCACATCTGCGATTTCTTCCGTGAGGAGATATACACGTCGTAACCAAATCGCCAAGCCCCGCCAAGC
>CAZKNI010000152.1:0-5088 GCA_964554055.1 uncultured Phycisphaerae bacterium
TAAAGCTCTTCTAAAACATTAGCTGCCTCGAAACTATCCGACCCGATTATTATCCGTTCGGGACGAAGAAAATCTTCAACGGCATATCCTTCTTTAAGGAATTCCGGATTGCTAACCAAATCAAACTGTTTATCCGTCAAACCGGAAAACTGCTTTTGCAATCTTCTTGTTGTCCCGACCGGAACAGTACTTTTTATCACAATCACCCTATAATCCGGAATAAGCTTTATTACATCGCTCACCGTTTTTTCCAAAACGCTTATATCGGGAACACCCTCGCCGACTTGAGGCGTTCCTACCGTAATAAAAATAACAAAAGAGTCATCGACAGCTTCTTTAAGATTTGTTGTAAACTTAAGCCGATTGCTTGCAAGATTAGATGCTACTAATTCCTGCAAACCGGGCTCATAGATGGGAAGAACTGCGTTATTTAGAGCGGATATCTTTTCGGAATCTATATCGACTCCTATAACATCATTTCCCGACTCCGCTAAGCACGTCGCAACTGTCAATCCGACATATCCCGTACCTATTACCGAAATATCCACTTTTAAAGCTCCAAAATATCCATTAATCTTATCGGATAATTTTCAAGTATATGTAAACATTGAAATAACAAAAATATTAATTTTCATTAATAGAATATTACTCATTTCGCACAGAGTCAATAAATTTAATTAAATCAACAAAAACTTACAACATTCACGAATCATCACATAATTGTTAATGTAAAAGATTTTATTGAACGATAATATTAATTGACATATAATAACTTAGCCCTACAGAACAATTTTGTTCGTTTTTACTGGAGGTAAATAATGAGAAAATTATTGGTAACCCTAATGGGAATGGGAACAACGTTATTTTTGCTCGGATGCACAGGTCTGGGAGCTACAAGTCTGCTAACGGGATTAGGCGGACAATTAGCTACAACCTTAGGCGGACTTCTTTTAAGTCAGCTAATTTCCGGAGGAACAGCCCCTACGACAACAACGGGATAATGCCGGGGAACATAAAAATCCCTTTTTCATTGTATTAAACAAAACCCGCATGCATATCAATACATGCGGGTTTTATTTAAATTAATTGAAGAAGACGATGTTTTTTGCACGCCCTATTAAGTGCCGGAAGAAAGTAATTTTCCGCTACGACTTCCCAGCTCATTTGAGAAGCCATCTCATACCCTCTCGACATATATTCTTCGGTTTGGCTATTATCGACCGGCAACGCCCGTAAAATTTTTTCCGCCACCTTTCGGGCAATACGCTGCTCTATCTGTTCTCTTCGCTCGAAGTCAAACTGAAGCAACTCATCAACATCCATTGCGGGATCATCTATATCCGTATAATCAGCTATTATCACATTAGGATACAAATTCTCGCCAGCTACTTTTCTGACAAACCCGACACATCCGCAAACGCTACTCAACACACACACGCCCCCGTAAGTAAGAGGCTCGAGCATTGCTATTCCGAAAGGCTCATATACGGACTGTCCGAATTCCACATCGCTGCCTTTACGGATGTCCGGAAATTCCATATCGCCAGGCATACGTCTGCCACATGCAGTAGAATCAAATCCGAACTGATTAATAAACAACACTTTTAGATTTCGTGCCTTAGCGTTGAATTCCTGGACACCCGTGTAAAGAGCAGCTTCCCCTCCGGAAAGATCCGGCAAACCTTCGCGATGCGCAACAGGCCATCTCCACCATTTTTCCATATGCAAAATATCTTCTCTTCGTCGGCGAGGAAGCTCGGTACTCAGCAAAAACATTATCGCTGATTTATCCTGCTTGCGAAGTGCACGCTCTATATGATTTAAAACGAGCATATCTCGCCAAAGACCCTTGCTTATCGCCAAACGGGAAACGTGTGTAAAAATATAATCGGGACGAAAATCCAATAATGCTTCACAATAACGTTGAAGCTTCGATTTACTCGCTAACTTCTCACGCAAGGTTATCTTTCCTGCTGGTATCCCGTTATAACACAAATCTATGTCAGCGTGCTCAAAATCTGCAGAGAGAAATCGAAACTCTTTAACAACATAATCACCGACAGCCATTATGTTATCGCAATATTTACTCGCACAAACAAGTGCATGCTTAAAATAATGTTCTTGAGGACCGAATATATCGTCCAGATAAAGATTATCTCGACGTGCACTCCGAAGAACATTATAAAACATTGAATCATGCCCGGGATGATCTTCTACAATTTTTCGAATCGTAGCAACTTCATGAGCATAAAATACAGAACGATAATTCTTATTGTCACTCAATATAGAAGCCAACGCCGTCGGCATTCCCATAAATTCATGAGCTACAATTACACATTGACCCTCATGCGGAACAGCGCCTATAGCTTCTATCGCAGATAGGGCGGGAGGAGCAAGTTTTACATATTGTTCATATTCCCAACTGTCCTCATATTTTATCGATTCTATTCCGAAGTGCTCCCACAACTGAGCTTTAAACTGATTGATTTTATTAATATCTATCCGAGTTATATCTATGAGTATAACTTCGGGCGAAATACGCAATCCGGTTTCCGAGTTAACAAAACGCCTATGACCGTAAACAATTCCCACATTGAACTGTTCTTCCACACTGCGAAATTTACTCGCCCATTCACTTTTTATCAACCCGTCAACCGAGCTGTACAAAACTTCTCCGTCTTTTCCCAATCGTGTTTCAGCTGTCCCTTCCAGAGTAAACAACGGACAGACAAGAATCGTTCGTTCTATTTCACGATTATAGGCATTACTGGTAAGCAACCCCTCCAAAACTGCACCGATTCCTCCTATCTTTTCCACTGCTTCGTGAGTTACGTGCACTACTGTTCGCATGTTTACTCCTTGCTCTATCCGATGAATATTTCAAACATAAATGTAATATTCATCTCACAAATTCCGTAAGTTCATTCATGAAATAATAGGCATATCCTTTTCATAAATGAACTATCGGCTTGTATTTGTAGCTGCATTAATTAATATCAACATTAGAAATTGATATTTTATTGGACGGAAAATAAGCCCCACTTATAGACAATCAGCCTATATTACTGACTGCCTCGAATATAGCGGTAATTTTGCTTCCAAGTGCCGTTATCGCACCTATTGAAACGATTATTATCAGACTCAACATAACGGCATATTCGGTAGACGCATTACCTTGTTCGCTACAAAAAAATCGCGAAATGTACATAAATATTTTGTGCCTCATACTTAAATATACAATATAAAACTCCTAGCAAACTAAACAATACACGAAAATTTTATTTTGCAACCTTAATTACTTAAAAACCTGCCTGAAAAATACACTGCAACACTCAAAAACAGATAATTTTTACATTATACGGATTGAAAATTATTGACATCGTATCAAATGACGTGTAGATTGCAAAGAAACCGATATGGAATGAGTAATGAGTACCGATTCTCTGCGAGCAATTGTTGTTATTCCGGCAAGATTAGCCTCGAGCCGATTTCCCGAAAAGATATTAGCCAAAGAAACAGGCAAATATCTTATACAGCATACATACGAGCAGGCAAAACAGGCAAAATTAGTCGAAGAGATAATAATAGCAGCCGACGATGAACGAACAATACAAGCTGTCGAGTCCTTCAACGCTCATGCGATAATGACTGACCCCAATCTGCCAAGCGGAACCGACAGAGTCTCTGCTGCCGCCAAAAACATTGATTGCGATATAATCGTAAACCTGCAAGCGGACGAACCGGAAATGCCGCCCGAATTTATTGACAAACTTATCATGCTATTAGCCAGCGACGAACAAGCTTCGATGGCAACTTTGGCAAGCAAATTCACTTCACGTAAAGACATTGAAAATCCAAACAACGTAAAGGTAATTATAGATAAATTCGGAAATGCTATTTATTTCTCGCGAAGCATAATCCCGTACCCGCGAGAAGGATTCGAATCGTTGCCTGAACAATTTAGCTATTATCATCATTTCGGAATTTACGCATATCGCAAAGATTTTCTTTTAAAGTTGACAAATCTGCCTCCTGCTCCTATCGAACAAATCGAAAAACTCGAGCAACTCAGAGTCCTATGGAACAATTATAAGATAAAAGTCGGAATTATGGATTATCGAGTCGAGGGAATAGACACATACGACGAATACAAAAAATTCGTGCAAAAACAAAAACAAACATAAGAGACAACAATTATGAGCAAAGAAGACATCTTAAACGAAATCGCAGCAAAATCGGCACAAAACGAGCTATATACTCCAATACCTGCAGGATATAAAATAGGTCGATGCAAATATGTTGTCATACTCGGTACGGTAATGAGCGGGCTGGGAAAGGGAATTTTCTCTTCAAGCGTCGCTAAGCTCCTAAAAGATACGGGACTTGTCGTATCACCAATTAAACTCGAAGGATATCTAAACATCGATTCCGGAACGCTCAACCCTTTTAGGCACGGAGAAGTGTTCGTCCTCGACGACGGTATGGAATGTGATATGGACTTGGGAACATACGAGCGGATGCTCGACCAGAATTTATCACGTCTAAATTTTGCAACGTCAGGACAAATATATACAAGTGTCCTCGAAAAGGAAAGACGGGGACGATATCAAGGCAGAGATGTCCAAATGATTCCACATGTTACGGGGGAACTCAAACTCAGGCTAAGAGAACTTGCAATGAAAACCGACGCTGACATTGTCTTCGTTGAAATAGGCGGAACCGTAGGAGATTTTGAAAATGCATTTTACATCGAAGCTGTACGAGAGCTCGCACTCGAAGAAGGACCTCATTCCACATGTTTTGTCGCACTTACTTACGTACTCGAGCCGCCTTCTTTAGGCGAACAGAAATCGAAAGCCGCTCAATTGGGATTGCGTAGCTTGATGGGCATGGGAATTCAGCCACACATTATCGCTTGCAGAGCAGGGTCCCCGATAACCGAAACAGTAAAGCAAAAAATATCCGTTTATGCAAATGTCCCTCCACAACGCGTGTTTTCTATGCACGACTCCGAAAGTATCTATTTCGTACCGGAAATGATAAAACAAGCTGAGATAGACAAGCAAGTTATAAAAATTCTCAAACTTG
>CAZKNI010000153.1:0-2656 GCA_964554055.1 uncultured Phycisphaerae bacterium
AAAGTTATTCCTTATGTATATGAAAGGCGATTCGATTTGACAATCGATAATGAAATTGTTCAAAGCTTAACTCTGCCAGCTAATAAGGAAGATATTATTTTTGATGATTTGCCGGATAGCGAAAAAGTTGTCGAAATTTGGCTTCCTCAGCGCCAACCTGTTCTTTTACAATGTCTATTATGCGAAAGCAATGTTGAGCCTGCAGATGATGACCGAAAAAAGTGGATAACGTATGGCAGCTCGATAACTCATTGCGGAGAAGCTCACAGTCCGGCTAGGACTTGGCCGGCAATTGTCGCTCGTGCTGCAAACTTTAACCTAACGTGTTTGGGCTACGGCGGACAATGTCATATAGAGCCAATGATTGCGAGAATGATTCGCGACAGAGAAGCAGATTTCATTTCCCTTAAACTGGGCATCAATGTTTTTAGTGCGCCTACGTTGACGCCTAGAACTTTCATTCCCGCTATTATAGGAATGATACAAATAATTAGAGAAAAACACCCTGCAATTCCCATTGCGGTAATTTCGCCTATAATATATCCGCCCGGCGAAACAAATCCTAATCCCGCAGGAGTTACGATACAAGAGATGCGTGCTCAGGTCGCAGAAGCTGTGCAATTAATTATAGATTCGGGAGATTCGAATATATATTATTTTAACGGCTTAGACTTGTTCGGAGAACATCTTGTAGAAAATTATCAGCCTGACAAATGTCATCCGAATGGCGACGGATATGAAATACTCGGAAAGAATTTCATTGATGTCGTACTCAAGCCGATAGGCCTGCTATAAACATCACCTAAACAAACAAGAGGCTAATATGAACAATGTCGATTTGTCGATAAAACTCGCTGGAATTGAAATGAAAAATCCCGTATTGACAGCTTCGGGAACTGTCGGGTACGGCCCTGAGTATCTGGAATATTGCGACATAACACAATTAGGTGCATTTACGACAAAATCGATTACTCTTGAAGAGCGTGTGGGCAACCCTCCGCCAAGAACCGTTGAAACACGAGCAGGCCTTATTAATAGCATTGGCTTGGCAAATGTCGGACTGGAAGCGTTTATTGAAAGTAAATTGCCCGAAGCGAAAAAGCTTGGCGTGCCTATTTTTGTAAATGTTGCAGGCAAAAGCATCGAAGAATATTGTATCGTATCGGAATCTCTTGACAAGTGTGAAGGAATTTCAGCTTTGGAGCTGAATATATCATGTCCGAACGTTTCCGAAGGCGGAATAGAATTCGGGACGGATGCAAAATCCGCACATAAACTTGTTCAAAATGTTCGGAAAATTATAAAGCGCAAAAAACTTATTGTCAAACTGTCGCCCAATGTGACGGATATCACTGAAATTGCCCAAGCTGTTGTCGAAGGTGGCGCGGATATTTTGAGTATGATAAACACTCTTCGCGGAATGGCAATTGACATTGAAACGCGCAAGCCTTATATCGCAAGAGGATTTGGGGGACTTTCGGGACCCGCAATCAAACCGATTGCTGTCTATTGCATTTGGCGAGTATATAATAAGGTTGCACGGAAGCGAAATATTCCTATTATCGGAATGGGAGGCGTGCAATATGCCAGCGACGCTATCGAGCTAATGTTGGCGGGTGCGTCAGCTGTAGCTATCGGAACAGCAATGTATATCGACCCGAAAACGCCTATACAAATAATTGGAGAGCTGAGGGAATATTGTATTAAAAATAATATTGCAAAAATTTCCGATATTGTCGGCAAAGTTGCTGAGCCGATATTACAATGAACACAAAATTGCTTATCAACCGAGTAGGCCAATTTATCAAGGACAATCAGCTAATCGCTGAAAATGATAGGCTCGTGATAGCTGTCTCGGGCGGAGCTGATTCTGTCGGGCTTGTTTATATTTTATATGAGTTGCAGGAATATCTCAGCTGTAATCTATTTTTATGTCATCTCAATCACAAAATACGCGGAAAAGACGCTGATGAAGATGAAAGATATTGTAAGGAGCTCGCAGAACGCTTAAAGTTAAAGATTTATTGTGAATCGCAAGACGTAACGAAAATTTGCAAAACTCAAAATGAGTCTCTTGAGTTAACAGCAAGAAATGTTAGATACGACTTTTATCGTAGAGCATGTAATTTTTTTTCAGCGTCCAAAATAGCTCTTGCGCATCATCAAGACGATCAATGCGAAACGATTATATTCAATATGATTCGCGGCTGTAATATTCACGGATTGAGAGGCATTCCGGTAAGGCGAATATTGAAAGCTAAAAATGCCGTTGAAGAACAAGGCAATGAAAATTTAAAGCAAACAGAAATTATTCGCCCGTTACTGTGTTGCACAAAAGCAGAACTCGAGCATTTTTTGCGAAGCAAAAATATCGATTGGCGAATAGATAAAACAAATTATGAGCTTAAGGCAAGCAGAAATATTATCAGACATCAAATTTTGCCGGCAATGGAAAAGATAAACCCGTCAGCGAAAGAGCATCTATTGCAAATTGCAAGCCAATCCGCATATATCGAAGCTATAATCGACGAACAAGCTAATAAAATATTAGCTGATTGTATCGATAATTCACAAACGACAAATGAAGTGAAAATCGAAAAACGGCGTATCGAAACGATACCAGAAATTATTGCCTGTGAAGTTGTGCGTAAAATGA
>CAZKNI010000154.1:0-2517 GCA_964554055.1 uncultured Phycisphaerae bacterium
ACCCAATCGACAATCCCAAAATTAACAATACAACTGCTAACACAATCGCAGAGTTAACGGAAACAACGCCGGAAGCTATGGGACGATTGCACTTTGTAGGATGCTTTTTATCGTACTCGACATCATGAATATCGTTAACGATATAAACAAAGCTTGATATGAGACAAAAGCAGACAAATGCATAAAAGCTGTCGAATATTTTATGCACGTCAAATAGCAGATTCTTCCCCGCAAACACCAAAGCTGCAAATACAAATGTATTTTTAAGCCAGTGTAGAGGGCGAAGCAATTTAATATACGCCAGCAAATTCTTCATAACTCATCGCTAAAGATTATACTTTTTTTAGTAAAGCACTTCGAGGAGTTTTTTAGCGATTTCTTCCGGAACAAGCTGATAGCCACAAGGCGAAAAGTTTGTCTGATTTGCCCTACCTTGAGTAAGGCTTCTCAACGTCGTTGCATATCCAAACATTTCTGCCAAAGGAACCTGAGCTTCAATTATTCTGATATTTCCCCTCTGCTCGGTATGAGTAATCACAGCTCGACGAGTCGTAAGGTCGCTTGTTACCGTTCCGAAATATTCTTCGGGAGTCGTAACCTGCAAACTCATTATCGGTTCGAGTAAAGCAGGCTTTGCTTGCATAATAGCATCCCGCAATGCAATACTCGCTGCATTTTCGAATGCAATATCGGAACTGTCTTCCGGATGTTCTTGCCCGTCAAGAATTGTAACTTTGATATTTATAACGGGATATCCAATTAACACGCCCGAACGAGCAGCTGACATAATACCTTCTTCGACAGCAGGAATATATTGTTGAGAAATTGCTCCTCCCACAATAGCATTTTCAATTTTTATATTGTCTTCGCCGGATTCAGGCTCATAGGGTTCGACTTTCAATTTGACAACGGCAAATTGTCCTCTTCCCCCTGTTTGTCTGATAAAACGTCCTTCCGCTTCGCCAACATCGAGAACAGTTTCACGATAGCTAACACGAGGCTTGCCGACATTAACCCCTATTTTCAAATCCCGCTGAATTTTATTTTTTATAATTTCAAGGTGCAGCTCACCCATCCCCGAAATTATCATTTGTCCGGTTTCATCATTCTGCTTATATTCAAACGTCGGGTCTTCACGACGTAACATTTGGAATGCTTGCGCAAGTTTATCCTTGTCAGCATTTGTTTTCGGCTCAATCGCCATACTTATAACCGTTTCGGGAAATTCTATTTTTTCGAGCAATACGGGCTTCTTTTGGTCGCATAATGTATCTCCCGTAAGCGAGACTTTAAGCCCGGAAATCGCAACAATATCCCCCGCATAAGCAATATCTTCTTTTATTCGCTCTTTAGCGTGCATTCGCCAAATTCTCGTGATATTTTCCTTTGCATTACGAATCGGATTGAAAACACGCGTCGAGGTCTTTATCGTTCCGGAATAAATCCTCACAAAACTCAAATCGCCGTGTTTGTCGTAAATAATTTTAAATACAAGTGCAGCTAAAGGTTCATCCGGATTAGGTTTGCAAATTACCTTCTTGTCCGTATCTTTATAATCGTGCGCCTCGACAGGAGGAACATCGATGGGAGACGGAAGATAATATGAAACAGCATCAAGCAACTTTTGGATACCCTGATACTTTAAAGCTGAGCCACACAAGACAGGCTCAATTTGCCTATTTATTGTAGCTTTACGAATTACTCTTCGAATCTCATCTTCGGAAATAGGCTCATCGTGCAAATATTTTTCCATCAAAGTATCATCAAGCTCCGCTATCTTTTCGAGCATTTCATGATGCCAGTGTTGAGCCTGTTCTTTATGTGATTCGGGAATTTCTTGTTCGTAAAAGGAAACCCCCAAATCTTCCGTTTTCCAATGAATCGCCTTCATTGTTATTAAATCGATAAGCCCATGAAATTCTTCAGCTTCTCCAATTGGAATTTGTATCGGAACGGGATTCGACGGAAGCCGTCTTGTAATCGAACGCACGGACTCAAAAAAATCAGCCCCCATTTTATCCATCTTATTTATAAAACACATCCGCGGAACATGATATTTATCCGCTTGGCGCCAAACAGTCTCCGATTGAGCTTCAACGCCTTCTTTCGCATCGAAAACAATTATCGCTCCGTCAAGCACTCTTAAAGCACGTTCAACTTCAGCTGTAAAATCAACATGTCCGGGCGTATCGATAAGATTAACTTTGCAATTTTGCCACTCGAACGTTGTCGCTGCACTCGTTATTGTAATCCCTCTTTCCTGCTCTTCTTGCAAATAATCCATAACAGCTGTGCCTTCATGCACTTCGCCCATTTTATATGTCTTACCTGCATAATATAAGACACGTTCGGTAACTGTTGTTTTACCGGCATCTATATGGGCAGCTATACCGATATTGCGAATTTTTTCGATGTCGTACTTCATAATCACTTTCTCAGTATTTCAGAGGCTTTTATAATCTTAATCTTCTTTTTCGTTACAAAAAGTTTCCAATATCTCCAAGCAGAAAATAAAAA
>CAZKNI010000155.1:0-8555 GCA_964554055.1 uncultured Phycisphaerae bacterium
TTCGTTCGATTAATCCGCCCGCTAATTCCCGAGCATCCGACCCGTCGGCGAATTGAAAAAAGCGATATTTAATAGATGAACTTCCGCAATTAATTACAAGAATTTTCATATCACTTCTATTCCTTTTGTATTCTATCACACAAACATTTATTATTTTATTCAACTTTTTCCAAAATCTTTTCGATAGCTTCTTCGGAAGTCAATTTGCTTATGTCCGCACCCGATATATCCATATTTTTAGCTAACTTTCTCTGCTGAGCCTGTATCGCCGTTATTGCTGCTACATCAGCAATATCCTGCCACTTACACCCTCTCGACAAATCATTAACAGGCATATCAAGCCCTTGTAATATAGGCCCGACCGCTCGTGCATCCGCAAGCCTTTCGGTCAATTTATACCCTATATTTCCTGCATTCAAATCGGGAAATATAAGAACATTTGCTCTTCCTGCAACCGGAGAAGTTGGAGCTTTACGCTGACCGACTTCGGGCACAATAGCAGCATCAAGCTGCAACTCACCGTCTCCCTTTATATCGGGCGATTGTTCCTTAAACAACCTCACAGCTTCCTTAACTTTATCGACAAGTCTGTGTGAGGCCGAGCCGTAAGTTGAGAAACTCAAAAACGCAACGAGAGGCTCTGTTTTCAACAATAGCTTACAATTTGTCGCTGAAGCTATTGCAATATCGACAAGTTGTTTGGGACTCGGCTCTGGAACACATCCGCCATCGGCAAAAATAAACGCGCCCCCAACGCCAAATTCTTTCTTGCGAGTTATCATAAGGAAAAAACTTGAGACTGTTCGCATTCCTTCTATTAGGCCGACGCAATGAAGAGCCGACCGAATAACATTTGACGTCGCCGAAATTGAGCCCGCAACCATTCCGTCACATAATCCCGTACCGACAAGAGATGCCCCGAAAAAGAGAGAATCTTGTACAATCTCAGCTGCTTGCTGTTCTGTAATTCCTTTATGTTTGCGACGCTCGTAATAGCGTCTGGCAAACCGGTTATTAAGTTTACATTCCCGCGGATTGAGGACAACAGCTTGTTCGATATTAATCGCAAGCTCTTTCGCACGTTCATAAATCGATTGTTCTTGTCCCAACAGAACTATTTGTGCAATGTCATTTTTTAATAAATTGTCCGCAGCTTGCAGAACTCTATCGTCATTGGGTTCAGCCAAGACGACAGTCTGTTTCGCTTGGCGGGCACGTTGCCGGATCTCGGCTAAAATCGCTTGCCCCGGCGATTCTGATTCAGGGGTATCCGAACCGGAATCATCCGGGCAATGCCCGTTCATAGCATTCATCGTAACCTCCAATTTGACAAATAACCCATTTCAGCTGTAAATATCAAAAATTGAACAACTGAAAATTTTAATTGTATTATCATCCAATCTGATTTTCAACACATAAATCGAAAAATGCAATATATATATGAACAAAAATGTAAAACAATTATTATTAAAATACGCTATTTCGAGATGCAAGTTCCGAATACAATTTTTCCATCTTCCGCAACAATAAGCTGACCCGGAGCAACCGCTTGCCATTTTTCATTTGTCAGAGGCCGAGTCGAAACAACAAACATATCCGTTACGTCATATATTTTCGACAAATTCACTCGTTGATGTAAATCTACAAATATCACGGATTTGTCCGGATTGTGCCTATGAATACAAAACAACGTATTATACCCGTTCTTGTCGTGATAGCAGAACAAATGCTTTCCGTCTGACAAAATGCAGTTTATCGACCCAACATCATTCGTTTCACGCAACAAATGCTCAAGCCAGACAAAATCTTTTGCTGTCCATTTCCGTATTTTTTTGTCCGATATCTTTCCCAAAAGATAACATAACAAATATTCGCTATCATTTATTCCTATCGGTTTATATGCGCCAAGCTTTAATCGGGAACGAAAGTTTCTCAACGTGCCGTTATGAACAAGGACATAAGGCCTGCCGCTATAATAACGCACAAAAGGATGTGTATTTTGAAATTGTCTGCTTCCGACACTTGCTTTTCGAACGTGAGCAATAAAAATTTTTGATTCCATAAAAGGATATGTCTCAAGGAATTTAGCTAATTTACTCTTAGAAGCATCTGTCGGCTCTTTGAACAATTGGACAGCATCGTCAGGAAAAAAAGCAACGCCCCAACCGTCATTGTTTATTTTCCCGCGTAAACGAAATGCTTGCCAAAGATGATTGGATTGCGCGGGTTTATCAAAGCATGCCCCTAATATTTGACACGCACACGCATTAAGACTCAAAAAAGAAAATATCACAATGCCAAATAATAAAATTTTTTTGTACATTCGCTTACTCCTAACCCTCATATTGATTATAAAACTTTACCTGCAAGAAAATAATTATACTGGAAGTCTAAAGCTGAAAAAAGATATAATATATGTTTACAAAAAATTGGAAAGAACACCGGAAAAACAAATGACAGAAAGAATGGCACACAAAGAAAGTGAAATATTTGCTACTGTTGATGAGGCAATAGCTGACTTACAAGCTGGCAAAATGATAATTCTCGTTGACGACGAATCACGCGAGAATGAGGGAGATTTAGTATGCGCAGCTGAAAAAGTCAATCCGGAAATAATTAATTTTATGCTAAAACACGCACGAGGCGTACTCTGCCTTGCAATGTCAAGCGAATATTGCGATAGACTGAATCTATATCCGCAAGCAAGCAATAATTCAGCCCCCCTCGGCACCGCCTTTACCGTTACAATCGACGCTTCAACTAAATTCGGAATAACAACAGGAGTTTCTGCTTCTGACAGAGCAACAACAATCCTCCGTGCCGTTGCGGATGATGCCAGACCGGAAGATTTTACAAGGCCGGGACACGTAAACCCGCTACGCTCAAGAGACGGAGGAGTGCTTGTACGGGCAGGTCAGACCGAAGGCTCCGTCGATTTGCTCAAACTCGCGAAAATGAAGCCTGCCGCTGTCATCATCGAAATAATGAACGAAGACGGAACAATGGCAAGAATGAACGACCTGAAAAAGTTCGCTTCTCAACATAATATCCGTATATGCACAATTGCCGATATTATCCAATATCGGCTGCAACGAGAGCAACTTGTCAGACGTATAGAGCAAGTGAATCTGCCAACACCTTTCGGTGAATTCAAACTCACAGCTTATCATTGCCCTATCGACGAACACACTCATGTCGCTCTATCGACAGGAAGACTCGGACAACTCGACTCAAACGGCAATCCTATCATTGTCGAGGACCCTGTCCTCGTACGAGTACATTCGGAATGCTTGACAGGTGATGTATTCAAATCGTTGAGATGTGATTGCGGCGACCAATTAGCTAAAGCGATGCAGATGATAGCGCAAGAAGGAGAAGGCGCTATCGTATATCTTAGACAGGAAGGACGCGGAATAGGATTAGCCAATAAACTGCACGCGTATGCCTTGCAAGAAAGAGGACTCGACACCGTACAAGCAAATCTGAGGCTCGGATTTGCAGCTGACAAACGCGATTATGGCGTTGGCGCACAGATTCTTCGTGAATTAGGAGCAAGAAAAATAAAAATACTCACGAACAATCCCAAAAAAATCTCGAGACTCGAAGTGTATGGATTGGAAATTGTCGAACAAGTTCCGATTAAAATACACCCTAAAACCGAAAACAAATATTATCTGCAAACAAAAAAAAATAAATTAGGACATTTGTTGGATTAATTGATATGTCGATGCACGCAATAAAATTTCACCCTGCTAACGATGATTATCAAGCGAAAGAAATAAGCCAATTCGATATCAAAAATCTACGCAGAAAAATCATCCTCTTTGCAATAGCTGCCGCTCTTGCCATCGGACTCATTTGCAAATTCATACTCGTTTCCGGGAGATTCTTCAACGGAGCAACAAGCATCGAATTAACAAATATTAGCGAAAATGCAATTAACGAAACAATGGCTAAACATCTCGCTAATTTGCAAATGTTTGATAAAAACTTCATCATGCCGGGCAATACAAAAAAACTCAATCTTCGAAGCTTAATACAAAAGGGAAACATCAGAATCGTCCCCGCTGACACACACACAATTTCAATCATTGCGACAGGAAAAGACAAAATCTTCGTACGCAATTTATTGAAATTTATTACCGAAAGTTACATCTCCGATACAGCTGAACGCCAACGACGTGAATTTGAAAATCTAACACGGCGCCAGCAAGCTGAACTCGAAAAATACCGTAAATTAAATAAACAGTATCAGCTCGTCAAAGAAAAGCTCACAAAACTCGCTCAAACAATCCCAAATGAACGATTCGACAAAGCAATCATTAAATATACACAAGATATACAAAAAGAAATCACTTTATCCGAAAAATATGTTAATCAGCTAAGCAATTTGAATCAAAAAATTTCACAAATAAGAGCTGAATTACGAAATCCGACAATTCAGATAGACCCTAAAAAACTCGAACAAGCAAGAAAAAATAATCGCTTATATACAGGCGATTACAATATGCTCAAACTTAAACATCAAGCATATCTCTATTACTTTAAAAAAGAAGCTAAACAACTTTCGAACAGCATATCGGCTCTCAGAAAAGCTTTACAGCAACTCAGCCAAAATGTCTCAAAAAGACTCGATATGAATCTGCCCGAGGAATTGACAGACGATTTGCTCGAATTAAATTTGGCAGCTGAATTATACGAGGGAAAATTGGCAAGATTTCAAGAAAGATGGACGAGATATTTTAATAAACTTTTGGAATTGATTTCCGACCCGAAACAAGCTGACTTTTCAAGCATTATAACTGTCTTGTCTCAATTAAGACAAAATTTATTGAAAGGTGCAGGACAATTGCCGACCAAGTTATATCAATTGTCAAAAAAATTACAACGAGGGAAAAAAAATCGCACAAAATCAGGTTTGTCAAAAATATTGATAAGAAATGTTGCTCGCTCAAACGTTACCCCACAACTTGATAAATGCATAGAATTGTGGAATCAAACTATATTTCATCTCAATAGGCTTTTCCCCGACGGAAATGTCCGCTTGAAAACATTAAGCAGAATATGCAGCAGACTCCAAAGCAGACTAAAAATTACAGACAAAAATATTAAATATAAACTTGAACGTGAACAGCTAATAAGAAAAAAACATATCCTTCAACGTCAGCTTGTAGGATTACAGCTTGAATTCGAGCAAACATCACGTATGCTAATCAACACATATAAGAAAATTTCGGACTGCCAAACAAAATTAAACAAATTGGGCAAAGCTTGGCCTGAATGGGAAAACCTAAAACTCGCTTCAATTAATCTTGAAGGACAACTTAATTTAGTTGCCAGCCAACTCAAACATAAGAACATTTCAAAACCTTCAACCGAACACTTAAAAGCAGGCCCCATATTAATTACAGCTCGCAATCATTTCGGAATAAAATCGGAAAACGAATTTTGGGTCGCGTTCATCGTGAGCGTAATAACTTTCGGAATAATAGCTGCTATTCAATTATTCTTCACTCCCAAATTTCTTATCAAAAGATAACGTCTAACGTCTATGCGCAATTATCATTAGCACAACATACATCTACAATAAAACAATAAAGCAATAAAAATTAAAAAAGCAGGAACTCTCAATCGAAATCATTGAGAAATTCCTGCTTTTCAAAATCATTAAGATTATAAAATCGGCAGATAACGTTCGAGTTCGTAATCCGTCACATGGCTGCGATAGCTATCCCATTCGATTTTCTTGTTTGTAATCAGAGCGTCAAAAATATGTTCACCGAGAGCCTCTTTGAGCAATTCGCTTTTCTCCGCAATTGTTATAGCTTCGCCAAGAGAGCCAGGCAACGACTTAATACCCTTATTAACTCTATCTTCCGAGCTCATGTGGAAAATATCCTCTTCCGTCGGAGGCTCAAGCTCATATTTTTCCTCAATTCCCTTTAAGCCTGCTGCAAGCATCGCTGCAAATGCAAGATAAGGATTACATGCAGGGTCAGGACATCTCAATTCGATACGAGTCGCCTTTTCTTTTCCGGGCTTATATTCCGGAACTCGCACAAGAGCAGAGCGATTTCTACGTGCCCAGCTAATATATACGGGAGCTTCATAACCCGGAACAAGCCTTTTGTAAGAATTAACCCATTGATTCGTCACAAGGCAAATCTCGGGCATATGCTTCAAAATGCCCGCAATATAATGCTTCGCTGTCTCGGAAAGCTTCAATTCATCATTTTCATCGAAAAATGCATTTTTGCTGCCGGTAAACAACGATTGATGCGTATGCATGCCGCTTCCGTTTTCCCCGAAAAGAGGCTTTGGCATAAACGTAGCGTAAACTCCATGCTGCATAGCAATTTCCTTACAGATAAGCCTATATGTCATAGCATTATCCGCCATTGCCAAAGCATCAGCGTATTTAAGGTCTATCTCATGCTGAGACGGGCCAACTTCATGATGCGAATACTCAACTTGGATACCCATCTTCTCAAGAGCGAAAACGGTATCACGTCTCAAGTCGCTTGCAACATCAAGAGGCGTCAAATCAAAATATCCGCCTGCATCAAGAGTTTCCGTCCCGCTTGAAGATTTGAAATAGAAAAACTCAAGTTCGGGGCCAAGATAGAAATTTGTAAATCCCATTTTTTCCATCTTTCCTAACATCCTCTTGAGTGCGCCACGCGGGTCGCCAACATAAGGCTGTCCGCCGGGACGAAGAACATCACAAAACATTCTTCCGACAGCTACGCCTTCATCGCTCCGCCACGGCAGCAACTGAAATGTTGTCGGGTCGGGCATTGCAATCATATCACTCTCATCGATTCGGGCATATCCTTCAATACTCGAACCGTCAAAGCCCATTCCGTCTTCCAGTGCTTCCGGCAATTCATTTACGGTAATTGCAAAGCTTTTCAAAAAGCCCAAAACGTCCGTAAACCAAAGCCTAACGAATTTTACATTGTACTCTTCCACAACGTTCAACACATCTTTCGCGGTTTTACAAGAGACAGGAACATTTTTCTCTTTGTTCGAAGCCATTTTTCTATACTCCTAAAATTATAGAAAACACTTTTATTGTTTTATGCCTCGACCAATTCGAGGCATATACGATAAGCTTTACTTTTAGCAATATTTATGCCATAATCATCACGCACACATAAACCCCTGCAAACAAAACACTTCCGCCTAAAGCTTTGGCAACCTTAAAACTCAGAATATTTACAAAATTGTAAACATCAAACATTATTTTACAATTTTGTAACTCTTTTGCCCCCAAACAATCTTTCTCTGCAATATTTAGAGGTCGTCGGAACTTTTTCGAGATGCTCCTTAAGCATTATATCGAGAATTTCAAAAGCTAAACTTGCAGATTTCATATCTTTGACTTTGCCCAACAGGTAAAACCAAGCTCTGTGTTCAACGCGAATTTTGTCAAATATTCCCCCTTCGCAATCGCGACAAACAAGCCCGCCTGCTGACGCACTAAAAAATAACATGTCATCAGGACTCAGCTGACGCTTACACGATACACATTTGACCAATTCAGGTCGATAGCCTATTTCCGCAAGCAATCTTAATGTAAATCTGACAATAATGCGAGCAAGTTTTTCGTTATTCTCGGCACAAGCAATCGTAGATAGCGCTTTATCCAAAAGTTGATAGATTTCCGGTAACGGTTCCAGCTCTTTTGTTGATATGTTAATTAACTCCGAAACATAGATGGCTGTGTACCATTTATCCATATTTCTCCTCAATTCAAGCCATGATTTGATTAAAGTATATTCTCGCAAAAGCCCTAAGCCTTCAGGATTGACAGAGAAACTCGCCTGAATTTTATCGAGCAAATCAGCTGTATTGACAACTTTTCCTCTCGGACGTTTTATCCCTTTAGCTAACAAAGCAATTTTTCCATATTTAGAGGAAAAAAAAGTAAAAATAACTGATGTCTCCGAAAAATCACGTTTGCTGAGACAGATTAATTCATCTTGTACCGTTTCTTTCTTTGCCATCACTTACCCAGTTTGCCAGTTAATCTAAATATTCGCTCCATCGAGCATTATATCAGAGATATTTCAAAGCCATAATAAAATTATTTTTCATTTATGATAGAAATAACTTTCAAAATTCGTAAAATAATCTGCCATATGTATTAAAAGGAAACGCTATGAGCCTTTTCGTTTTTACACTTGTTTTATTGTCAGCGTCGATTCATGTATTCTGGAACGCACTCGTCAAAAAATGCGAGGATAAAGCTTCTTTTGCTTGGCTCAGCCATGTTATAAGCGTATTTGCTTTTCTGTTGCCCACATTTGTCATTTCTCGAATTTATTGGCCCGGGTTAATTTCGCAGCAAATATTGCTATTAGCGTGCGTTTCCGGATTATTTGAAGCGTTATATATTATAACGCTCTACGGCGCATACGAAACAGCTGACTTATCTGTCGTATATCCGCTAAGCAGAGGAGTCGCCCCTATATTTATTCTCATCGTAGCGGGCGCCCTCGTTTCGGATAAAGTCAATCTCGCCGGCGGAATTGCTGTTTTTATAATTTTAA
>CAZKNI010000156.1:0-4408 GCA_964554055.1 uncultured Phycisphaerae bacterium
GAAGAAAAGTCAGAAAAGATGAAAAGATACATAAACAATATGTCGCTATAAAGGCCGCGGTCGGATTCGAACCGACGAATAACGGATTTGCAATCCGTCGCCTTAATCCACTTGGCTACGCGGCCTATGTTTTTATCTTAATTAGTATATCCGGTAGATAAAAAGAATCAACCGTAAAATGGAAATGGCTAAATAATCCAATTCGAATAACTAATATTATAAAAAACTTGCAAATGGAACTGAATTGAGGTTTAATATATAGATGTTAGGAAATTTTTAAATGTCTTTTTATAAACAAAGGGGAATCGTTATGAAAACAGTTTTGTTTGTATTGTCTGTCGTATTTGTGTTAATTTCTATTACCGGTTGTAACGGAATTTTTCCGGGAATTACAACGCCTATATCTCCGGGAACGTATTCCGGTGATTTGGAAGTCGGGAAACAGCTTACGGTTAACGGGGAATCTTATATTGATAGCAGCGGAACAATGCCTTATGTTGTTAATATAGGGCCTAACGGATTGCCTATCCACGGTGGAAGCGAAGAAATTAAGGTTGGCGAGAAATATACGCTTGATTTCGGCGATGTTGAAGTTGAGATAAAAGTGTTGGACATAACCGTTACCGATAACGGAGTTACAATCACTTATTCGGTTATCTTCGAGTTTGATGAGTTTCCTCGCTTGGCTATAATAGAAGGCAGAGGAGTAGAAACAATAAAGAAGCTTAGCGATACTTCAATAGAGTATATTTTGGATTTTACAAGCTCGAATACCGATTTGGCGAGTTATCATATCTATGCCAAATTGACAGGCGAAGGCACGCTTAATAAATAGAGAAAGTGCTGAGTTGACTTAAAAGCTTTATCGTTGTTCGTGAAACTATCGGGGCGTTTTAACAATGTTAAATCGCCCCGATTTGTATATATGATGATTGATGTAATGATATTTTTGTGAGTTCGTTTTGCATTATTGAATTTTGAAGGGTATAATCGGCAAATATGACAGAAACAGACCTTGCACAATTTCAATGGCTTGACATTCCATTCGATTCGGAACACCCGATAGCGTTCGGAATAAATGTATATCCTAAGAAAACGACCTGTCATTATGATATCCACGTCGGATTAGAGATGGGAATTGTTTTATCGGGAACTAGCAGGAGATTCTTCGGAGAGTACAGCTATCCAGTAAAAAAAGGACAAGTTTGGTTTGCGGGATTATGGGAGCCTCACGGATTCGAGGTTATCAAGCCTCCTGCCCGCCATATGGTTATAGAAATCGTTCCGGAGTTTGTTGATACACCTGAACCGTTTACGTCGTTTGATTGGCTTAAACTTTTTGAGGTTTCACCGGATAGAAGGCCTACGGGAAATAGCGAATCCGATAGAAAATTTGCCCTGAGGCAGGCAAATAAATTGCTCAAGATTATGCGAGGCAAACAGGAAGAAAATTGGCTTATTCGCAGCAGGCTTGTGTTGCAGGAATTTTTGCTTTATTTTACCGAGCGGATAAAAGAGGTTTCCGCTACGTCTTCTAAGCGTCAGCTTGAACCTTTTGGCCAACGTAGGAAATTGCTTCCGGCGTTGCTATTGCTGGAGAAGGAACGCTGTCAGGGTGTAACGGTTGCAGATGCAGCTCGCGCCGCTCATATGAGTCGTTCGTCGTTTGCACAGATGTTTAGGTTGGCAATGGGTATATCATTCGGGAAATATTGTCAGCGTCGCCGACTTGCAGGTGCAATATGCGATTTGCGTGCTACGGATTTGAAATTATCGGCAATAGCGGAAAAATGGGGATTTTGTGATGCAGCTCATTTCGTAAGGCTTTTCAAATCGGTTATGCATGTTACACCTAATGAATATAGGCAATATTGGTCTAATCCGTCTCGTAAGCAAACTCTTAAAGCATTGCCCGTGCCCAAACTCAACCTGCCAATGTCGCAGGAATAAAAGGATATGGAAATAATCTAAAAACTGTCATTTTGACAGGCTTATAGGTGTGTGATTTTGTGCTTTTGTAAGTGTTTGTGATTTCGTATGTTGTGGGGGTTACGTTTTGGCACGACTTTTGCAATTATATCTAGCGAGCAGGCAGAAATCAGAAGCTTGCTGAAACGGTAACACAAACACACAATTAAAGAAGGGAGGTGATGGCTATGTTACCAGTAAGACGTACCAATTTAGCATCTCAGTTGCTTGATCCGTTTAGAGAATTGAATATCTTTGATGATCTGGATCGCGTTTATGACAGGGTCTTCGGCGGTGATAGCGGATTTCCTGCAGAAATTTGGGAAGATGATGAAAATCTGTATGTGGAAATCGAAATGCCTGGCTTGAAGGGCGATGATGTCAATGTCAGCTATGAAAACAGCATCTTAAGAGTTGAAGGCGAAAAGAAAGAGCCCGAACGTAAAGGCGAAGTCAGGCTATCGGAACGCAGGTATGGCAAATTTGTCAGAACGTTCCATCTGCCTAATATAATTGATGCTGATAGCATTAAAGCATCGTATAAAGATGGAGTTCTGACAATAACATGTGCTAAGAAACCCGAAACAAAGCCGAAGAAGATCCAGATCACGACTTCGGATTAAAGGGTTAGGCTAAGATGTGTTAGATTTGCTCTTGTTTTAACAGAGCAGCAAATGCCCATTGGGAGGCGCGGGGAGTGGCTTCCAATGGGCTTTTATTTTGTTTTTTGCTTGCCTTAAATTTAAAAAGGGTGTATAGTTAATTTTGAGAGAGTTTTATAGGAGCGTATGCTCTAAATACGCTTGTGTTTTGGGATACAGGTAAAGCTTGGGAGAGAACAATGAGAGAGAGAATTGGCGGAAGGGGCAAGGAAAGAGTGTTTGCGCGTCTATTTGTTGGGGGAATCGTTTCTTTTGTCTTGTTGTGTTATGTTAGCAGTTCCGTAATAGCTCGCGAATATCATATTTATAATGTCCCTGAGATTTCTTCGAGCTTTGCCGGCGGATATGTGGCGTTAGAGGATTCGAATGGAAATTTGTATTATCACAATAGCGATTATTCTTCATTTGAACCTTCGCCTTTTAGCTTCTTGGCGATATATGATACCGGTGCGAGCGGAATGATACTCGGAAATGCACATGCAACAGAGCTTGGAATACCTAAAACAGGTGAAACGTATCAAGACGAGGGAATAGGGGGAACAGAAACGTTTGATGTCTCGGAATCCACGAGGCTTAGAATTGCTCCGTCCAGTTTGGTAAACGAAACGAATAATAGCTGGATGTCTGATATTTCGTATTATGAGTATTACGGCAGCTATAAGTTTCAGATATCGAGGCGGATTGATATAGATGTAATGGGAACGCCTTTGCTTGGACATCATATAATGCGAGTTAATTTGGACGATTGGCGCGATATGAGTTTGGTTAGCGGAGTAACAGTAGCGAAAACGGATTTGTTGGATGCGATGCCAAGCTCATTCGAACCGGGAAAAACCGTTTTGTCCGTTCGAATAGAAATGCAGGATTTTGTAAATGATGATACGGCGCCGATAAGCCATGACCTTAATCCGATTATTCCGGATGTTCGAATTATAGATGATAGGAATGCTCCCGATGCACAATCGTCAGCTAAAGATTGGCTTTTTGATACGGGAGCACAGTTGACTATTATAGGAAGAGATTATGCTACGGAAATAGGAATTGATTTGGATAACGAAACACCTGTCGATTCGACAGAAATAGGGGGCGTTGGCGGAAATATAACGATTTACGGTTATCAGGTGGATGAACTTGTCTTGCCCGTTATAGGGGGAGACGAATTGATTTTTCATAATCCGATTGTGTTCGTTCCGGAAGCGGGAGCATTGCCTGCAGATTTGACGGGAATTTTCGGTATGAATCTTCTTTCCGGAGTTATCGTTCAGGATAGCCAAGGAAACTTATTTATCGACCCTAATTTCGATGAATGGTATTTCAATCCTCTCGATTCGAATATAACGTTTGTTATTCCGCTGCCTAATATGTTTTTGTTGCTATTTCCATGTTTTCTTAGTTTGATAGCTAATGATATAAGAAGGAGGCTTATATAAATTGGAGTTGCCTGCTAATCAGCCTTATCTCGTAATATGTTCTCATTGCGGAAAAGAGATAGAAAATGTTTCAATAGCAGATGTTATTGTATGTCCGTTTTGTAATAATAAACTTGAAAATGTTCAAGCAGTGTATCGTCCCGCCTTAAAAAACCCTCTTACGCGGAAAGTTTCAGCTATTATCTTAATTTTGTTTTTTGCTGTTTTGATTATAGGTGTGTTTGGCTTGTTTCTTGTTCGATAAATTTGTTTAGCTGTTTCATGCATGGAAGAAATTGCCAAGCCTAAAACTTCAAAATTAAAAGTTTGTTCTGAGAAGCTGAAAATTTAAATATTAAGGCTTTTGTT
>CAZKNI010000157.1:0-3888 GCA_964554055.1 uncultured Phycisphaerae bacterium
TCATAAACGGCATTAAAGCAATTCCGGTGTCGGATTCTCTAACACGGAAAACAGAAAAAATAATTACGCCTAAAGAACATGAGAAAGAATGGAACGAAATTATGTCCGGAATTTCGGGGGCTGTCGATATTGTCGCATTTCAAGATGGCCATGTAGATTTCAGCGAGCTTTATGAATTTATGGCTATTAACAAACAATTAGCAGATAAACATAATTTGCAAAGCTGGACTAACTGCGAAACATTCGACCGCGATATGCCAATAAAGTTTTTACCTATCAAGTGGGAAAAGCTTTTACTGAAACTGAAAATAGCGGAAAAAGTCGGCGTTGATAAAGCTATTACTTTTGAATTTTCACATTTTATGAGTCCTAATTCGTGTTATTTGCAGGCACATAATCTGTTTAAAAGATATTGCGAGGAATTCTTCAAAAGCACAGATGTATATTTTCCGTCTACCGAAAATCTGCTTTGCCGGTTTAAATAAACATTTTAAAATCAATAATAGCACAGCTAAGGAAGGAAACAATTTATGATAATTCAATTGCAACGATACGAAAAAAATCCCATTTTAACACATAGCAACAATAGATGGGAAAGTGTAAATGTTTCTAATGCCGCTGCGACAATTTATGACGAGAAAGTATATCTTCTATATCGGGCAGAAGGAAAAGAACGAAGAGCTCCCGATAGAGCTTGGCCTATTACTCGATTGGGATTGGCTGTATCGGAAAACGGATACGATATATCTTACCGTCATCCCGAACCTATTTTTGATAAGTCCGATAGCGACCCTTGGTGCGAGTTTGGCTGCGAGGACCCGCGTATCAGCAAAATAGAGGAGACTTATTATATTGTGTATGTAACGATGTCGAGATTCGGATATTCGGGAGATAGATTAGCGTATGCAACAACGAAAGATTTTAAGAAATTCGAAAAGCATGGCCTTTTGATGAAACAGCTTGAGCAACGAACGAGCGGATTTTTGCCCGGCAAAATTGACGGAAAATTTGTTTTATTCCATAGGCCTATGCCCAATATGTGGGTTTCGTTCAGTAAAGATTTAAAGACTTGGGAAAATATGACCTGCATATTCGAAACAAAAGAGGGAACCTGGTATGAGAATAAACTGGGAATAGGTGCGCCGCCAATCGAAACGGATTACGGTTGGCTATTATTCTGGCACGGTAAAAATAACAAAGCTGAATATGCTCTCGGGATTATGCTGCTTGATAAAAATGACCCGCGAAAAATTCTTAAAGTACAAGACAAGCCTATATTGACCTGCGAAACGGAATACGAGAAAAAAGGATTTGTTGATAATGTCGTTTATACAAACGGAGCGGTGCGATTTGGAGATAAATATTTTGTTTATTATGGCTGTTGCGATCATTGTCTTGCCGTTGCAACGGTAGATGTCGATAAAGTAAACGCTTGGTGCGAGGAAAGATAAATATTCCATCTGAAATAAAAAAATCTAAAAAAGGAATCAATGTATGAGAGATTCAATGTTGCAGTCCGTTTTCGAACAATATTACGATAGGCTTGCCGAAATGATACAAGCAAGTTTTGAGTCGGTGTATTGGCGGCAGGATAGATATTTGACCGGCGGAATCGTTGAATCGGATGAACGAGTCGATGAAGGAAGGAAATTATATTGGCCTTGGTGCTGGCCAAGAACATATATTCTCGAGCCTCTCTTGGCAACCGGAGAATATGGCCGTGCCAGACGCTTTTTGGAATATTGGATAAAATGTCAAAGGCCTGACGGAAATTGGTTGCATTGCTATGATGTTCGCGATTACTCGGAATATCCTGGCTTAGCCGAAACGGACAATGTCGGATATATGCTTTGGCATTTCGGTAAATTCTTTGATGCAACAAATGACGTCAGCTGGATATCAGTAAACTGGGAATCTGTCGAGAAAGCGGGAAAATTTTTAGAATCAAAATATAATCCCGAGATGAAGATGATATGGGGACAGGAAGAAGCTAACGTTCCGGGAATGGGAAAATACAAAATTCGATATTCACTTCATATTAATTGTGTTTGCGCGTTAGGCTTGCAATCATCCGCTAAGATAGCAAGAGCTATCGGAAAAACAGAAACAGCAAAGCGTTGGCTTGAAATATCGGAATCAATCTTGTCGGAGAGTATTGCTCAAAAATTTTGGGACGAAAAGGAAAAAACATTTTCATTCGGATTTACCGAATCAGGTGAACGCTTGACGGTGCCAGCGTTGTGGATGACGCTAATGCCGTTTTGGTTGTTTGACCGATTCGACGAGCGATTAGCTGATACGCTTAGATATCTTAAAAATCGGCTTTACAATAAAGACCCTAAAATCTCACATACGTACTGGTTCTACGATTATTCAGTGTTAATAGATTCAGGGAAACCCGTAAAAAGTGATTATTCCGGCTGCGGCGTCTGGATAGGCGGACTTCCCGTGTTAATAGACGCGCTACTCAAAGCTGGCCAAGCAGAGCAAGCTTCTGAACAAATCGGAAAAATCGTCGAATGGACTAATCCGGAAAATAATCTAATCCCGGAACATATCAATACAATGCATGCCGGAAAGTTGGGCAATTATTCGACCTATCCGAAACCCTATTATTATGTTGATTCGGGAAATCTATTGCATCTGTCATTTTTCCTGACTATGATTGCCAAAAATATTCCCAAAATGCTCAATCGAGATAATGAGGGAAAGGATATTCATGGCGAAATGGTCTAATCCTTACAACGTTTGCGGATATTGGTATCGCGGAAATACTCATTTGCATACATTTCACGGGCCAAACGATTCTATTCGAACGGATACGCAGATTATTGTCGATTGGTATCGCAAACACGGATATGATTTTTTGAACATCAGCAATCATAATCATATCACAAAGCCCGACAAGCAATATGATGATTTTATTATTTTTACAGGACACGAAAGCGATTGCATCGTAGCAATTGACGTTGATGAGCGGGCTGACATAGCTGATGCGGATGAGCTAGCTGTTCGCTTGGAGCGACTGCAATTTTGGGTTGATGACGCCATATCTCGCGGCGGACTCGCCCAAATAGCACATCCAAAGCCGACTCTCAAAAATTGGAAAAAGAATATTTCATACTTAAAATCACTCCAAGGAGCTTCGCTTATTGAGTTATACAATCATCGCACGGGCGATTATGGAGGAGTAATCAATTGGCAGAATGAAAATAAATATGCAGTCGAGATATGGGACGAACTTTTGCTCGAGGGCAAACGAATTTGGCCTAGCGCCGTAGATGACTCTCACGATTATCTTATGCGTCCGAAACTCCGCAACGAAAATTCGTCAGAGCGCATTTGGGAATTAATTGAAAATACAAACGAGCAATTTTTCGAATGTGGAGGCGGCTGGCTCTGCGTATTAGCGGAACATTTTACAGCACATCATTTAAAACTTAATATTCGGCGAGGAGCTGTCTATGCGTCTCAAGGACCTGTTTTTGAATTTATTGGAATATGCGACGGCAAATTGACAATACAAGCTAAATCAAGTCGCATTATCAGGTTAATCCTCGATGGCAAAATATATGCGGAATATCAAACATCGACTCTATCGATAAATATGCCTCAATGTGAAAATCACAAATATCTGAGAGTCGAGCTAATAGATGATATCGGCAAACGGGCATGGAGTGCTCCGTTTTTTGTTATCGGAGAAGAATAATGAAAATACAAGTCAACCTGACAGGAGTATCAGCTATCCGAGCAGGCCTGTACTCAATTACAACTAAAAAATTTATCAATCCAATCGGAAAATTCTGTTATCAAACAAGATTCGGAAGCTACTTTTATTTGGCAAACGGTGATAGCATAGACATTCCCAACGATGAATACGACTTATAC
>CAZKNI010000158.1:0-3523 GCA_964554055.1 uncultured Phycisphaerae bacterium
CGACTCCATTCCCGCCTCTTTCATGTCAATCAGATGTTTGCGGAGTATCTCGGGTTTCTTCCAGGTCGGACCATACCAGTATGCGTGCTTCCCTTCAGCGGGAGGCAAATCGATAGGAAAGACTCTGACAAACAAGTTTAATGCTTTGACGGTTTTGCCGTCGTTGGTCAATATAATCTTTCCCTTATAGATGCCCGCAGGAATTGCTTTGGGGATATACAAATTGACCCAGACCGGATAGGTCGTATCCGATTGCAAATCTCGATTGGAACGTTTAACCAGAATTCCAGGCTCACGCGAATAGGTCTTCGTGATTCGGGCAACTCGCCCCTTAACCGTATATCGCATAACGACCCATCGAATATCAATATTATCTCTGCTGAACGTGTTACCATTCTTGTCGGTGAGATTGGTTACCCCGATATTGACATTAGAGAAATTTTTAAAAGTTCTTATCGCAAAAGTTACGGGTTCATATTCATTTCTGCATGCGAACACCTTGATGGTATTGGTAAGCTGACTTCGCAACGGTATCGAATAAGGATAAATCTTTTCTTCATAATGATATGAAAATGTAACCAGACCGTATCGTTTTTCATCTTTTGATGGAATAAATTTTCTCTGTGGAAGTTTGGAGCGTTTTTCCGTCCAGTCACGGGGTACTTTTACTCGCTGGTTTTCGGGAATATCACTCCCCCAGATGGTAAAGACATTTCCAGCGTAGAGTATCGGTGCGAAATATAAGCATACAAACAGTATTTTGACTTTCATTATGATGTATTCTCCTGCAAAAAAGCAGGGCAATCAATCTTCGAAGGGGCCGGAGGTGATTTCGATGCCCTGCGTCTTTACTCCCAGTACGTTACCGGATTTTCCCTGAAGGATAAATTCAATTTTATAGTTCCCTTTGGGCAGTTTCTTAATCGGAAAATCGAATTCCATTTCATTTTCTGAAAAGGTATAGAACTTTTCTTGACGGAACAGAAGAATATCGTCGCGATATCGAGTCAGAATTGTCTGTAGCTTCAAATCCCCGATATTTTCCTTCTCCGGACTAACCTTTGCTTTAAAACGGATATATTCTTCGTCTGTAAAGTATATTTTCTTCAGCGATGTTATCTCAAGAACCGGTGGAGCGATTTCCCTAAACGAAACATCATCGATGAAAACGGAAAATGGATGTTCTTTTTTAGTACGGAGATGGATATATACTTCCCGCCCGCCCGGAGTTTCGGTTATTTTTCCTTCAGACCTTACGGAAATCCATTTACCCGTATAATCTTCGACGATTCGCGGGGCGCGAGACCTGCCATTTTTGAACTCATGAATCTCCAGACGATTCTTGTGGAAGATACACCAGACACGGGCGGCATCGGACAAATATCCCTTTTTCCAGAATTGTCGTAGCCGCAAATAGACTTCATCTCCATTTTCCAGCTCATTCTTAAAATAGAGTTTTGCTTGCAATACCGCTTTTTTTCCCGCCAACTTTTTAATGCATAGGGTTTGCTTCATGATAACCAGACTGGCTTGGCCGGTATTGAGTAAAACCGAGTGTTTTCCATCTGCCGCTTTTTCGCTGGAGAGTGTAATCGCTGATTCGGGTGCGTCGAATTTCCATCCTTTGGGTTTTTCCTTTCCCAACTCGAAACTGCCATTGACAACCCGATTGGGCGGAATGGACATACAGACAGAAGCAGACAGCATAGATATTAACACGATTATGATAATAATACCGCTACGGCAGATAGTTACCATAATTGCGGATTCTCCTCTAATGCTTTAATTGTTTCTTTCGCAACATGCAAATCAGGAACAATGTAATTTGCAAACCCATTATGCCAAGGAACAACACGAGGTTCATTGGTAGATGGGTTGACCCATATCGTTATATCCGCACCTCCGGAAAAGGGGTCTGTCATAAAAGTTGACCCGTCACTGTCTATTATTAATACGGTTCGCGGATCCATATTATCGAGTTTAAGCCAATTCGGAGGATTATACCATGCTAGTTGTCCGTACATCTTCTCCCGATTGGTTGTATAAGTAATATTGTTTGTGTATTGAAGCGATGACGGACAATGATACATCAGAGGAATTCCCCAGATATCCCTCTTGCCGATACGCGGAACATAGTCGTCAATCATATTAAACCATCGAGGCCATTCAAGATTTGGCGGTCTGTCTGCAGCATGAGCGGAGGTCGGAACGAGCGCACCATTATTGTCATCCGCATAATACCGTATTCCTTTAGCAATTTCAGCCAGTTGGCTCATACAAATCACCGCTCGTGCCTGCTCGCGCGCAGCGGAAAGGGAAGGAAGAAGAAGCGAAATCAGTACGGAAATAATCGCAACAACAACCAAAAGCTCAATTAAAGTAAAACCGTCCAATAACGGATTGGCACACTTGGAGATGTGCTTATGTTTGTATTTGGTTGAACAAAACGCCTTCATTTTAAAATTTCTCTTAATATAAAAAACTCTTTTATAATAAACAAAATCAAAATCACGGATGTCGATATCAAATTAATCTCTTTATCAGAGTTGAACTGCATAAAACGTGTAATACACTATCGGACGATTAGAATACCTTACACATAAATGCAATTATTTGTTTCTTTCGAATCTTGCCCTTAACAACAATCCGCCACAAAATAACATGCCTATCATCGCCGGCTCCGGAACAGTTGTAACTATAAGTGTAGGTCCTGGATATTTACTGTGCTCTTTAGTCGCCATAAATACATCTCCATTTACCGAAGTTCCCGATGCCAACATTATAGTTACAAAATTATTTGAGTCGGAATTTAAAAAATCAACAAGCTGAGAGGTTGATAATTGCAATGTAGTTCCAGCTGGAGTATTTCCGGGTACGTGAATAGTTCCTAACAAAACAGCGTTTTGAAAGTTTTCGGGAGAATTAACAATATTACCGGGTGCATTATTCCACGTGAGTGTACTTTCCGACCAATTTGGCTCACCGTTTACTCCATCATTCAAACCATACACTTTTATATCAATGTCATAATGATTGTTTCCGCCACTACTATAAATCGTTGTCAATTCCAAAGTCGCTTGGGCAATCTGAGCAGCAATCATGGAAACATCAAATTTGATATAACTTTTACGTGCATAGCTCAAATCCGAAACATTTTTTACTATCAAACTATCATAGCTCTGATAATTAGTATCACCGTAATTGCCTCCCCTAATAACAACATCGTCTGCAGGCGTATCTAACTCGATAACTTCAGCCCTTGCCGAACAAGAAATCAGCAAGAGTAGGCTTAATAATACAACACACTTCGAGATAACTGTTTGAGATACATTTCGATTTTTCATGGCAAAACTCCTTTCCATAAAATCTAACATTATTTTCCCATATCAATCGATGGCTCACCTGTCGACTGACGAACAACTAATTCTGTTTGAATGTATATTCTCTCGAAAATTTTGTCCGATGAATTCATCAAAATTTCGAGCTTGGATATTGCAATCTCAGCTAACCGTCGTCGCGGTAT
>CAZKNI010000159.1:0-6362 GCA_964554055.1 uncultured Phycisphaerae bacterium
GCTTGCAGCTGCGAAAATGTTCGTTTGATGCGATTATGAAGAATAGGCTTGTCGCAGACGAAGCTTCGTCAGCGACAAGCCTATCAGCTCTTAAATGCACTCGCGTTCCTTGCCTCGTGAAGAAAAAAGAGATTGCTTCGCCCCTTCGGGACTCGCAATGACGTTGTTCAGCTCTGTGCGAAAGCGGGAATTACACATTCGAAATTGTCGCGTGCTGCGTTTGTTGCATTCGCTTGACTCGCAATGACATTGTTCAGGAGCAAAAATTGTAAACTTGAAATTGTCGCGTTCCGCTTGTCGGGTGTAACTCGTTTTTGAAATTCGAATGCTTGCCAGCTAAACTCTGTCATGTAAAAGCTTTTCTCTTATATACAGCGTTTCTCGTAATTCTTTGTAAATTTAACATTAATGCTTTTATCTCAAAAAACATCTTGTTCTTGTGAAAAAATGCACAGGCTAAAACATCATACAGGGAAAAACAACAAGAAAAAAGCGGGCGATGGGAATCGAACCCACATAGCCGGCTTGGAAGGCCGGTGCTCTACCATTGAGCTACGCCCGCAAAATTACAAGTATTTTATAGCTAAATAGCTAAGCTATTCGCGATTATATCATTCATTATATCGTCAATTGCCTAATAAAACAACTGGCCTGCCAGGAATCGAACCTGGAACCTTCTGAACCAGAGTCAGACGTTCTGCCAGTTGAACTACAGGCCAACGTTGACTTATTTTATTAAGATAAGTCGGCTGATGTCAAGATAAAGTTTTCTCCAAACGAGCGTTTTTCCGAAATCGTCGAGAGAATTATATTTCGTAATGTAGCTTTGCGTGCAAAAAAATCTTAAAAATAATCTCTTGAAACCCGTTACAAATTTGATATAATGTTTGTTTTCCGATTTTTCTATCGAAAAAGATACGCTTAACATTATTTTTAATGGAAACAGGAATATGGTAACAACATTAATAGAAAAAACGACTTTAGCAAAGCCGGAGCAAATAAATCGCAACTGGTTTCTTGTCGATGCAAGCGGGCTTGTGCTGGGAAGATTAGCCTGCGACCTTGCGACAATTTTAATGGGCAAGCACAAGGCTATCTATACCCCGCATGTCGATACGGGCGATTTTATTGTTGTGATAAACGCTGAAAAAATCAAAGTTACAGGTAAAAAGCTCCAACAAGAAGCTCATGATTATTATACGTATTATCCGGGCGGACATAAATATGTCAGCTGGGAAAAGCTTCTTGAAAAACATCCCGAGCGATTAATTGAATTAGCTGTAAAACGTATGTTGCCGAAAACTCGTTTGGGAAGAGCGATGTACAAGAAACTTAAAGTTTATCGCGGCTCGGAACACAAACATCAAGCCCAAAAACCGGTTTCTCTGGATTTGAGCGAAGGACTCAAAAAAGGATTACAAAAATTAGGTGCAGATTAATCAGAGGCAAAAGCTAATGGAACAAGAGCAAACAGTAGCAGTAGCGGAAATAACAGAACAAACGGAAACTCAAGCTATAAGACATCCCGAATCTCCTGTCAACGGTTTTTGGTGGGGCACAGGCCGCCGGAAATCGTCCGTCGCACGAGTACGTATCAGAGACGGCAAAGGGAAAATCGTCATAAACGGCAGGGGCGTAGATGATTATTTTTCTCAGGAACGAGACAGAAAAGCGGTTAGAGCGCCTTTGCAAGATACCGGTAACCTGGACAAAATAGATGTTTTCGTTAAAGTCGCAGGCGGCGGATTTACCGGACAGGCAGGAGCTGTTATGCTCGGAATAGCACGGGCGTTGCGGAAAAAAGACCCGTCAACAGAGCAAGTTTTACGTGATGCGGGATATCTCACACGTGACCCGCGAATGAAAGAACGCAAAAAATACGGGAAACGCGGAGCAAGAAGAAGCTTCCAGTTCTCGAAACGTTAAATTGTCGATAACTCGCGATTACTCAAAAGAGTCAGCTTTTCAAATCAAAGCTGACTCTTTTTTGTTGCACAATTCCACAATGTACAGTATTATTTCTAAATAATAGCGATTCTAATCAAGCGAGGGTTACAATAATGGATAATAATAGTTGCCCGTCAGCACAAACGCCTATATTAAACGGAGATATAAACACTCTTTTATCTCGCGAATGGATTATAACGAATAATCTGGGCGGATACGCTTCTTCCAGTGTCATCAATTGTAATACTCGTCGATATCACGGGATGCTGATATCAGCTACAATCCCGCCTGTGGGAAGAATCGTTACGGTAAACAATTTCTTCGAAAGGCTAATCATAGACGGCAGAGAATATCAGCTTAGCAACTTTGAATTCAACGGAAAAATTCATCCCGAGGGATTTGTATATCAAAGCTCTTTTCAAAGACAAATAGAACCCGACCTTTCGAATGTGTCTTTTGTCTATCAGGTAGATAACGTTACGTTCATTCGAACTCTTTGGCTATTTGCGGAACACAATACAGCTCTTGTATATTGGCTTGCTATCGACAGCCAAACTGTCCGTCCTCTTACTCTGGCGATTCACCCGCTTATAGCTCTGAGAGATTTTCACTCGTTACGCAGACAATCCGCAAATGCAATATTCGAAACGACACAAAAGAAAAATTCATTGCATATTCAAGTGCCTTCTTTTTCGACGCCAAACGCTACTTATGAAGTTTGTTTACATCCGATGGGCTTGCGAGGCCCTATTGACGTCGAATTTTTCCCGCATGTCGATTGGTGGTACAACTTCCGATATCGAATGGAAGCCCAAAGGGGACAAGATTTTGGCGAAGATTTATATACACCCGGATTTTTCCAACATAGCGGGCCCGGACGAGTCGGATTTGGGTTATGGATTGATACGGAAAATCTTTCGCATCGCAAGCTCGACGGGCTTTTGACAACGGTAAACTCTCATTTGCAATCGGCACACGGGCCTTTGACCGTAATTGATGAAATGGCATCTCCGCTGGCGCCCGAACCCGGAAGCACAAGCGATAATCCGTTATCGGAGCCGATTGAAATTACTCTGCGGAAAGCTGCAGACCAATTTATCGTTAGGCGTAAGGACCTTACGGGCAAAAAGCGATGGACAATCTTAGCGGGCTATCATTGGTTCAGCGATTGGGGGCGGGACGCTTTCTTCTCGCTGCCAGGCTTGTTGCTCGAGACCGGAAGATACGAGCAGGCGAAAGATGTTTTGCTCGCTTTCGGCTCAGCTATTAGAAATGGCTTAATTCCTAATAGGTTCGACGATTATGGCGGAGAACCGCAATATAATAGCGTTGATGCCTCTTTATGGTATATATACGCTGTTGATGAATATTTGCGAGCCACTTCGGACATTGACAGCTGGAAAAAGCATTTCCAAAAAATTACATTAAAAATCATAGATGCATTCATTGAAGGCACCGATTTCGAGATAAAAGTCGATTCGGAAGACGGATTGCTCCGAGCAGGCGACGAACACACTCAACTTACTTGGATGGATGCAAAGTGCGGCGGAGTTACATTTACGCCTCGATGGGGCAAGCCCGTTGAAGTAAACGCTCTTTGGTATAATGCCCTAAAAATTGCACTTGCTCGTCTCGACGGAAGGAAAAAAAGCAAAATAAGACAGCTAACGGAATTAGCGGAAAAATTCCAAATCAATTTTCAGAAGAAATTTTGGTTTGACGAAGGAAAATATCTTTATGATTGCATACGTGATGATTATTGCGATGCAGCTATTAGGCCAAATCAGATTTTTGCTGTAAGTTTACGTGAAAGTCCGCTTCGTCCCGATCAGCAACAAGCTGTCGTGGAATGCGTAAAGAGAGAGTTGTTAACGCCTTTTGGTCTGCGTTCGTTATCTCCGCGTGATTCCCGATATCACGGCAAATACACGGGAAATCAATTCGAGAGAGACAAAGCTTATCATCAAGGAACAGTCTGGGCACATCTTATAGGCCCATTTATCGAGGCGTATTTAAAAGTAAACAATCATTCGCTTGCATCAGCAACAATAGCTGACGATTTTCTCGCTCCTCTCCTCGAAAAACATCTATATGAAGCTGGAATAGGCACAATAAGTGAAATATTTGATGGCGATGAACCCCATTATCCGCGAGGCTGTATTGCTCAAGCTTGGGCTCTTGCCAGTGTTATTCACTCGAGAATAGCTATCAAAAATATAATTAATAAGTCAACGCCTTTTCAGAAACAGCTATCCGCTAAACCTTAAAACTTCAAAATTACTCGCCCGCAATGACGAATGTAACCTGTTCTCGCTCGCGGCGAGAGACGCTGCGACGATGAAACTCGCTTTTCGGGAACGCAGAAGCGAATTTGTTCGTTTGATGAGATTATTAGGAATAGGCTTGTCGCAGACGAAAGCTTCGTCAGCGACAAGCCTATCAGCTTTTTTATGTTTCTCGAAAACGATAAAACGGAGTAAAATCCCCGGCGCAATAATCATAATTAATATTAAGAAAAAATCCAAAACCTTATTTACTTTTAAGGAATTCTTGTTAAAATAGAATGTGTATAAACTTATAAATTTGTTTTCGGTTTATGTTATATTTTATAATTCGGATTAAATGTATCGGGGGAATATGGGAGAAAAGTTAATGGAAGCTTATCATACTGACCAAGATTTAATAACAAAGCTTAGGCGCGGCGGGTTAAGGGCAACCTCACAGCGATTAGCTATAATGAAAGCTCTTATGGCAACACGAAGCCATCCGTCAGCAGAAGAACTTTACGAACAACTCAAGCCTTCCCATCCGACCTTATCACTTTCTACGGTTTATAAGACTCTACAAATATTATCGGAAATTGGCGAAGTGCTTACTCTCGAAACAGGCACGGGAAAGCAAAGATTCGACGGCTATACACATAATCATTATCACGCTACATGCACCAAGTGCGGCAGAGTATTTGATGTCGATTATGAAAAATGCCCGATAAATCCGCCCGAAGAGGTACTTCCGGGCTTTAAAATTCAATCGACAAAAGTATATTTCATGGGAGTCTGCAGCGAGTGCCAATAAAAACCTACTTGTTTGCTCTATTTTATTTGCTTGTTTGAGCGCAGATTTCAATTTTTTATCTTAACTGGCGAGTATTTTTGTCCGAACTTCAATGTAAGCATAAGCAAACAGGCAGGTTATTGGATATGGTTCTTCCACCCATTTCAAAAGATACGCAAAACTCAGATAATTCGCAAAATAAACCTGCGAATGTAGCAATAATCTGTCCCTTAGATAAATTGCCAGCAAACCTGTCTGCCGTTTTGAAGAAAAAGGAAATCAATTGTCGCTGGATTGACAATTACAAATATTTGGAAACAGACGATAGCCTTAAAGGGTATGAATTGGCTATCATATATCCGCCTACCGTCTTAAACGTCGAACATAGAAGGAAACTCGGAAAAACGCTACAAATCGTTCAGCGAACAGGAATATCCATTCTGTTGCTATCGAATGATAGAAGTCTTGCAAATTTTATCGTACTCGAAAACGATAATCTCACGGGACACATTCAGTTTGCAAATCCCGATACATCGAGCGATGAAATTTGGGGCAGAATATGTTCTATCCTCGATTATTCCCCTATTTTTGTTAGACTCGATAAATATTTAGCTCAACTTGAACAATGGGCGTTTTCTCTTAACAGGCGATTTGAAGAACTTCATCAGGAACTCAGGCTAGCTTGGCGTGTTCAGCAGGACTTTTTGCCTAGGAAACTTCCTAATAATTCCAAGCTACAATTTTCCGCTCTATATCGGCCGGCAACATGGGTAAGCGGCGATATATATGACATATTTTCGCTTGACGAAGATCATATAGGATTCTATATCGCTGACGTTGTCGGACACGGCGTAGCTGCCGGATTGATGACACTGTTCGCTAAAAGGGCATTAACGACAAAGGAAATTACCGAAGGGGGATATCGACTCTTAAGTTCCGACGAGGCACTAACAAACCTGAACTCTCAGCTATGCAGCCTTGAACTTCCGGAACATCAATTCATGACAGCGTGTTACGGAATTATCAACAAACATACGCTGGAAACAACTTTTTCACGAGGCGGACATCCTCATCCTGTTCTTCTGGCGCCAAACGGACAAATAACACAATTGACTGTCGAAGGAGCGCTATTAGGCGTAATGGAAGACATAAATTTTCCCATATACAGCTTAAAGCTCGAAAAACACTCCAAAATTATAATATTTACGGACGGCTTGGAACAAGCATTCGCTGAAAAAGATGACGGACAGCAAAAGCTGTTTAAAGAGCTCTCACGTATGGCTAATTTTTCCGCCTCCCAAATAACAGACGCTATCAACGGATTACTCGATTGCAAAGAATCTTCTTTGCATCCGGAAGAT
>CAZKNI010000160.1:0-2570 GCA_964554055.1 uncultured Phycisphaerae bacterium
TACATACCAATCACCTTCTTCGACGAATACCCAAACGCCACGATGCGCTATATACCAGCGAATATCGTCGAAATCTCCCTTCGTTTCAGGCGTATCTATCGGAAGCGCCACATACCTGCAACAAATCGCCTTACATTGCAAACATGGATTTTTTCCTTTTGTCTGTTTTCTCGCTCTTGCCAAAGTGTAATCTCCTAATATCGAAAGCTCAACTTGAAACTATCAAAAATGCAATTTCCGCGCCCATATTATCCGTTTTGCATCGTAACACTAATAAGTATAACGCCCGTAAATATCATTGCGACTCCTATCCACTGACTCAATTGAAGCCTTTCGTTCAGCCCCGAAAATCTCGCTATTAACACGATAATCCCAAAGCCCGCGCCAACCATTATGGGATAAGCTATCGAAACTTTAAATTTCTGCAATGCATAAGAATATAATATTACATTTGTTGCAAAACAAAATAATCCTACAAGAATCAAAGGTGAACTCATGAGAGTCTTTATAACGGAAAGCGGATTATTCGCAGAAAGCATGCCCGAACTTTTATTTATCGCCTTTACCCCGAATTTCATCAATAAATTAGCTGACGCGTTTAAGACAACAGCTAATGCAAGAGCTATGGCATATATCATTTCTTGCCTCCAATCACAATTTCCTTATTTGTCCATTTCGAATTTTGTATTTTATCAAGCTTTTCGTTATAATACTTTTTTCGTATAATATCAAAAGGTTTTACTGAATATCAGGAAGAACAAAAGTGAAAGAAACAATTATAACAAACGAAAATGAACAAAATAAAACCGTCTTCGACGTACTGCAATCGAAGTCGCCGGAACTGGTAAAGAAAACCGTTGCAGCAAGAGTAAACAATAAACTCGTCGATGTCTATACAAAACTGAATAGCCAGGATAAATTCGAACCCGTCCTTGCCGATGATACCGACAGAGACGCTCTGGAAATACTCAGACACAGCTCCTCTCATCTATTAGCACAAGCTGTACGTCAATTATATGGCGATAAAGTAAAATACACAATAGGACCTGCTTTGCTCGACGATTTTAAATATGGCTTTTATTACGATTTCGATTTGCCGACATCCATAAATACTCAAGATTTGGCAAAAATAGAAAAACGAATGATAAAACTCGCTCAACAAAAACAAAAATTTGAGCGCATTGAGCTATCTATAGAGCAAGCAAAAGCAGAATTCGAAAAACTCAATCAAACCTATAAAATAGAGCTTATCGACGAAATCACAAAAGAAGAAAACGTTCAAACTGTTAGCTTATATAGAAATGGCGATTTTATCGATTTATGCCGAGGCCCGCATCTTCCGCATACGGGTTTTATAAAGGCATTTAAATTATTAAGCGTCGCAGGAGCATATTGGCGAGGAGATGCAAACAACAAAATGCTAACACGGATATATGGCGTCGCTTTTTATGATAAAGACAATCTCAAGCAACATCTTGAAAAAATAGAACAAGCCCAAAAAAGAGATCACAGAATATTAGGCAAACAACTCGATATCTATTCTACAAGCGAACTGGTAGGCCCGGGGCTAATCATGTGGCATCCGAATGGCGCTATCATCCGACATACAATTGAGAGATTCTGGATAGATGAGCATACCAAAAGAGGCTATCAACTTGTTTACACCCCTCATATCGCAAACGAAAAAATATATCAAATCTCAGGACATCTCGAAGCGTATTCCGAAATGATGTATTCTCCGATGGATATCGACGGACAAAACTTCAGAGTCAAACCGATGAATTGTCCCGGACACATACATATTTTCAATTCTCAAACAAGAAGTTATCGCGATTTGCCAATAAGATATTGCGAGTTCGGCACCGTTTATCGATATGAGCCGACGGGAACGCTTCACGGCATGCTAAGAGTACGAGGATTTACCCAAGACGATGCACATATTTTCTGTACGGTCGAACAATTAGCTGATGAAATAGAAGATACCGTTGATTTGATAGATTATATGTTAAAGACATTTGGCTACGAATATAAAATTGCGTTGGCAACTCGACCGGAAAAAAGCATAGGAACCGATGAAGAATGGAAATGGTCAACGGACGCTTTACGTACAGTTCTCGAACGAAGAAATTTGGAATATGAAGTTGAAGAAGGCGGCGGAGTATTTTACGGACCCAAAATCCAAATGATGCTCGTTGACAGTCTTGGCCGCGAATGGCAAGGCCCGACCGTTCAGGTTGATTTGAATTTACCAAAACGGTTCAATTGTACCTATATAGGTCAAGATAACGCTGAACATACCGTTGTTATGGTGCATCGCGCCGTCTTAGGCTCGCTTGAAAGATTTGTCGGCGGACTTGTTGAACATTATGCAGGTGCATTCCCGACCTGGCTGGCTCCAAAGCAAGTTATTGTGCTTTCGGTAAGTGAAAAATTTAATGAGTATGCCGAAAAAATACGAAAAATATTAAAAGATAAAGGATTTCGGGTTGAAATTGATTGCTCAGATGATAAAGTAGGAGCTAAGATAAGACGTGCAACCGTTGCGAAAATACCGTATATGTTAATTGTAG
>CAZKNI010000161.1:0-5043 GCA_964554055.1 uncultured Phycisphaerae bacterium
CTTTATCGGGCGAAATTTGCTCGGCTACTTTAGAAACTTTGTCGTGCCATTGCTGCCAAACATCCTTATCCGCCCCCTCAACGAGATTAGGGTCAGGCGGACTTTGTATCAAATCCGAGTTGTTCAGCCGTGCTAATACACGCCTAATAACAACGTCCGATGTAATTATTTTGTGCTGAGTCTTCAAAAACACTTCAAGCCTACTCAACGGATCGGGCTTGTCAGCAAGCGGATTCGTAGATTTACTCTGTCTTGCCCAGAGAGTAACGCTTGAACGATATATTTTTTTTGACAAAAGACATGCCAATATAGTTGCTGACGTAATAATTGCCGTTATAAGAACAATCATTACCCAGCGAGAGAAAACGATAACCGCGATTTCACGTAATGTTCGTCTGGAATATCCGTTTGCCATAGCTAATTACCTTTATTTTATTTACTTAACAGTGTATTAACTGCACTCTGTAATAAACCTTTATCCGTAGGGCCCGTGTGCACTGTGTTCGGTGCATTATGCATTTCATAACTAAACCCGATTCCTACGCTCGTAGAAAACGGAAGAATACCGTAAATCCCCTTTGTGAAAACCTGTTCTATCCAATCGTTAGATTTTGCAAGATCAGACCTCGGAACAAACACGAGATCATAATCATCAAGCCAAAAATCTTTACTCCAAACTTTCGGGTCCGGAATTTTCTTGCCTCGATAAGTAATAACTGATGTAAGCATGCTCTCAACGTCAACAACAACTCCTTCCGGTACGGGAAGCCCTTTACGCCTAACAACCAAAACTTTCTGCCTATCCGCTCGCGGAGTCAAACCGCCCGCCATAGCAATTGCTTGAGTCAGAGTTACCATATTATCCACTTTCAACACGCCGGGGCTAAAAACTTCTCCCATAACGAAAATTTTGCGAGGTGCAACGGAAAGAATTTGAACCGTAACCTCGATTTCGGGAATTCCCGCTTCTGCGTAAGCTTTGTCAAGGTCATCGTGCAACTCATTAATTGTTTTTCCATACGCACGAATATCCTTTATATAAGGCAGCGTTATATTACCGTCCGGCTTTACAGGCATCAAACGGCTTTGACCGCGAGGAGCTGTTGTAATTGCTCGCTTAAGTTCTTCTATTTTGACATTCGCAGCTTTAAATGTAACTGTAAGGTCGGGGTCCTTGAAATATTTTCCGTATTTTTCTTTTAATTCCGCTTCAAGCTCACCCACCGATTTGCCAACTCGCAAAATTTCGCCATCTTTTGCTAATTTTTTACGAAAACAATCAATCTCTCCTACAAGCAAAAGCCTAACTTTTCCATCCGCTTGTATTGTTACCGTTTGATTGAATTTAGGATGATACGGAAATTGTATCTTAATTATATCTTCCGTATGAAATCTATATTCGTTTTCAGCAAGATGTTTTACGTGAAAAATGATTTCGAGCATATCTCCGACATTAAGCCTATATTCGGGCAGCTCTACCTGTTTAGGCGGAATTGCAGAAGCTTGTAAGAACGGCTGATAAAATTCATGTTCAAATTTAGCCTGTTCAAGTTTTTCCTTTTTGTCTTCACAGCCACAAATAACAGATAACACCGTTATTGCGATAACCAAAATAAGAGATAATTTACCAGTATTCATAGCTTTGTTTCCTTGCAAAATATTAAGGAACAATCCGAGCATCCGGCACTATATTCCTAACTTTTTTCAGTATCTCATTCGCTTTGTAAATATTTTCATATTTTCCCACAAAAACAATGTTTAGCATTTTCCCGTTAGCAGCTTGACTTTCTATCCTAACCGCTAATCCTTGGGACCTCAGCTGATTATAACGCTTTTTAGCTCCATAAGGTTTGGAAAATGCTCCCGCTTGTATCGTAAAAAACTCATATCCTATTTTGTTTCGAGCAAGTTTAGCTGCTTTTGTATCAGGAAATTCTCTCATCAAGCGAGCAAAGTATTTTTTAGCCTCTTTCCAACGCCCTGTTTTTTGAGCTGTTAATCCGAGTCGATACAATACCCATTCATTAGGACTTATTTTGGGCAAATTTTTACACGCCTGCCTATAATGATGATACGCGTTATCCCAAAGTTTTCTATCGAAATAAATCGAGCCAAGACATATATGAGCATTTGTTTTAAGGTCATCTCTTTTTGTAAGTTCAATCGCACGTTTAAAATCTTGCTCAGCTAAAATTTTTCTTCCCTCTTTTACCCTCACAAGTCCTCGCAAATAATAAGCCTCCGCTGAAGCGGGCGATGAAGGATATGCGGAAATAACTGTTCCTAACTTCCGCTCCGCACCTACATAATTTCCTTGAGAATATAATTGCTGCCCTTGCTTGATGCCTTCTACAAGTTTTTTATCGGGTTGGCTGCATCCATTTATAAATGCTATATTTACGTATATAATAAATGTAAAGAGTACGCGTACCTTCATTCATTATTTCCTATCCTGTCTCTAAATATCTGAAGCTAATTATTTTATTCGGACGTAAAGCACCCTAAACTTGAATAAATTACACTTTAACCTTTGATTTCCACGTGGATAAGCCTATATAATCTCCTTATATAATCCAAGTGCAAATTATAAGCAATATAAAAGGAAATACAAGAGGAATAATTAAATTATGAGTAAAAAAATTTCCAATCAAGACAAAAAGGAAATTCTTGAAATTTTAGCTGAATTAATACGAATTCCGAGCGTAAATACCGGAAATCCGAAAGACAATCCGGAAGCGGAAATAGCAAAATTTATCATACAATACATAGAAAACATCGGAATGCAATGTGAAAATATTGCCACGAATACAGGCAGGCCTAATATTATAGGACGATGGCGGGACAATCCTAATAATAAGCCCACTTTAACCTTAAATGCTCACATGGATACGGTCAACGTTGATGGAATGACAATCGACCCGTTTAATCCCGAAATCAAAAATGGCAGAATATACGGAAGAGGCTCGTGCGACACAAAAGGCTCTCTCGCTGTTTTCTTATGGGCAATTAAACGCTTATCTAATATGAGAGAAGAACTTTACAGGCATTTGGAATTCCTCGCCACTTGCGATGAGGAAAATCATTGCAGCGGAAGCTGTGAATTGGTGAACAAAGGCTATAAAGCTGATGAAATGATAATAGGTGAACCTACAAATTGCCAAATTGCCACCGCGCATCGCGGACTGATGATTATTAAATTACGAGCAAAAGGAGTTTCTGTACATGCTTCGGTCCCTCACGCTGGCGATAATGCTATTTACAAAATTTCACGAGCTATTGAGCTATTACGAAACGAATGGATAAAAAAACTTGAAGCGAATAATCATCAATTGTTAGGAAAAGCAACATCCGCTGTTACTCTTATATCGGGAGGCCAAAGAGTAAACATCATTCCTGATAAGTGCGAGGCACTCTTAGATACACGGATACTCCCCAATCAAAATCCGAATGAGATAATAGATTCATTACAACACATTACAAATGATTTATGTGATGTTCGATGTGAAATCACTCAACCTGCCCTTGAAACGAGTGAACAATTGCCATTTGTCCAACGACTTTTACGGACATGCAAAGCTATAACGGGAAAGGGCAAGCCAACAGGCCTATCTTTTCTTACCGATGCATGCCAATTTGCTCGTTCCGGAGCAAAATGTATTGTATTTGGCCCGGGAAGCATAGAGCAAGCACATAGCGCAAATGAATATGTAGAAACGGAACAGTTATACCAAGCTGCTGAAATCCTTTTAAATTTCCTAATAAACGAGTAATATTTGACTTTCAGCACAATATATACAAAAATATGGGAATAGAAAACAAGTGAAAATTGTTGAGGAGAACAACCTATGTGTGCTGTCGCTGTAATTCTGTCGGGCTGTGGCGTAAGAGACGGGTCTGAAATTCACGAGTCGATATGTACATTGTTAGCATTATCCAAAATGGGTGTCGATAATATCAAATGTTATGCACCCAACATTCCTCAATCGGATGTGATTAATCATTTGGAAAATACAACGTTGGAAGGCGAAACTCGTAACGTCCTTATTGAGTCCGCACGAATAGCAAGAGGAAAAATAGAAGATATTACAAAACTAGATATTGAAACAACAGATGCTGTTATTTTTCCGGGAGGCGCAGGAGTTATCAAAAATTTATGCACATATCAAACAGACGGTATAAACTGTAACATAAATGCTGATATAGAACGCATAATTGTCAAAATGCACAAGGCATCAAAACCCATCGGCGCTTTATGTATTGCTCCTTTAATGATTGCTATTACATTAGGCAGAAAGGGCATAAAAGGAACTGTCACAATAGGCAACGACAAGGAAATAGCAAAACAAATCGAATCTGTTGGATTTAGGCATATCGAATGTCCTGTTAGACAATGTCTTTTGACGACAAAAATAAACTCGTAACAACGCCCTGTTATATGCTCGCAAAATCTATCGATGAAGTGTATGCTGGAACCAGTAGATTAGCGGAGGAGGTTTTACAACTTATATGATTAAAGCAGCTATTTTCGACCTAGGCGAAACATTAATACGATTCGAAGATGTCAATCTCAATCAGGCATTCGTACAGGGAGCTAAAAATACATATCAATATTTGTCTTCAATGAACATAAAGCTTCCGCCGTTCAACAAATATTGCAAATCTCAATTAAGAGCAATCAGATGGCAATATTTCAAAAGCAAAATCACCGGTAAGGAATTCAACAGCTTAGACATCCTCAAGCAGTGCACCCGTAAACTGAAAATGAATGTGCCAAATGACTTTTTTGATGAACTAGCTTGGCTTTGGTATCAGCCATTAGCAAGCCAATCCCGTAAAGAACCCGATGCGATTGACACATTAAGCATTTTAAGAGAAAAAGGCTTAAAATTGGCAATTGTCTCAAACACATTTATATCGTCGAATTCTCACGACAGACATCTTCAAGCTGAAGGGCTGTTGAATTTTTTTCCGATAAGAATATACTCTTGTGATGTTGGCATACGTAAACCGAATAAAAAAATCTTCGAATGTGCACTTAACAAG
>CAZKNI010000162.1:0-2630 GCA_964554055.1 uncultured Phycisphaerae bacterium
CGATATTGAATTTGCATTTGTATTGACAAACACAATAAACAGCAGCAATATTATGGAAATTTTTGCTTTCTTCATTGTAATCATCAGAAATCCTTTCCGGTAAAAGAGATTGATTATATAATTATACGCAAGATAGAATATTTTTTGCAACAATGTTGTTTATGTTGTGCGTATCGTGTGTGCATATTAGACAATTATTTGTACATTGTCAAGAGAAAAAGAAAAACTCCTCGAATACTCCAATCAAAAATTTCAACATCTAAATTTACATAAATGACTCGGAATTTTAAGCATATTCCAAACGAGCAATCACATATAACCTTATTTTGTAAATATTTATAAGAATATTGGATTATTGCAACAAAAGTAACTAAAACAAAAATCAAAACTTATATGAAATATTTGTTTACGGTAATTGCAACTAATTGTACATGTAGCACATCTGAAATATTTTTTGAACAACAAAAATATATAAAAAATCAAATGTAAAAATTTTTCCGCTTTAACGGCTGTATATACATAGGGTTATAATTGATAAATATTTTTCTTTATGTATCAAAAAACTCTTGACAAAAATATATGTATTATGTACAATTGAGGTACAGATTGGACAACTGAAATTTCGGTGCGGTTAATTAAATTCCGAAGAAGGAGCATTTTAAAAAATGGCTCAAAAGGAAAAAAATTGTTTCACACTTATCGAGCTACTCGTTGTCGTAGCAATCATCGCAGTTCTCGTCTCGATACTTCTTCCCGCACTAAACAGTGCTCGTCAACATGCACAAGCAGTAATGTGCTCCGCCAATGTAAAGCAACTTCTGATGGGCTTAACGATGTATGAAAACGAAAACGGAACGTTTCCGAGACAAGTAGAAATACGTGAGCAGACGCCGCCTGACGGTTGGGTAGGACCTTATGCCAGAGCACATCATATTTGGTACTGGTTTCAACTTGCACATGCAGAATTAGGAAAAACAGGAGTTAAAACGGATAAAACATTATTTAAGTGTCCGTCTCGTAAAATAGCTTATCCGTACGAAAGCGATAATATCTGTCACGGAAATTATGCAGTCAACGGACATCTTTGCCCGTGGGGAAATAGCAGTGTTCCCTTGGGATTAAGGTCAATACCGTATCCATCGTCAACATTACTCGTTGTCGATCACGGAAGCACATCAGCTATTTGGCAACAAACAACGTTAAATCCGTCATATATCAGAGGAAGAATTTATATTCCGGGACTGATGTACAACTCCGCATCTTCAATCGTAGCGGGACTCGACAGCGGGGTCTTAAACGATGCAATAGACGGAAGGCATTTTGGTAAAACGGTAAATGTAGGATACGCAGACGGTCATTGCGTATTGAAAAAAGCGGACGAACTTATTGTAGATGTAAGCAACGGATATAACAATCGCAGCCCATTGTGGCTGCCTTCGGAGTAAAGGTAAAAGGGTAAAAATGTTATTGTTGAGTATGTTTTAATTTATTTTTCGGAGGAACGTATTATGAAAAAGGTAATGTTAATGTTTTCGATTGTTCTGATGTTTTGCTTAAGTGTCAATGCAGCGATTGTAGATACCAATTTTGATTATTGGTATCAGCAAAATGGAGGCTTCGGCGATTGGGGCGGACAGGTTGACCCTGCTTCGAACGCAACTTGGACATCTAACAGTTCAGGAAATGATTACGGCAGAGCTAGCTGGGCGCCATTTCCGGGAAAACCTGATGAAGGCACAAGTGAGCCTATAGGCTTTATAAGGTCACAAAGTGGCGGCTCCTACGCTCAGCTGCATTTCGGTGATGCGAGCAACAATGGCATCTATACGGTAACTTGGTGGCAGGTCGTCAACGACAAAGACGTTTCTCATCCCGATGAAGTAGGCAGAACAGGTTTCTACGCTGAAGGTTGGGCAGAGCTCACCGTCGTAAAAATGGACGATGCAAACGGAAAGATTTATGTAACGACAAATAGCGGAGATGTAGAATTGCTTTCGTCGATGTCTGACAATACTTGGTACGAGTATGAAATGACAGCAAATATTCCCGCTCATACGTTCACGATTAAGGTAAAGCAAGGCGGTGCCAGCGATTGGGAAGCTATTCAAGAAAATCTCACGTTCAAAGACGGCTCAGGTGTAAGCTCATTTGCGATACTCAAGTGTTACATAGCAGGCGGCGGAAGTGAAACAAAAGCTTTCCTCAATGGCTATGACGATATCAAAGTAGAAGTTGTTCCCGAGCCAGCAGCATTAGCACTTTTAGGATTAGGAGCATTCTTTGCTTCGAAGAAACAGTAAAATAACACGGATTGTTATTTAAATTATTGTGCAACTTGTTGTCGTACCGATGATAGGCAATTTACTTGCGTGCGATAAACCTAAAAAAGGCGCGGAGGACAAAGGGTTCTCCGGCGCCTTTTGTTTGGGATATTAGCGCCTTCATCCACATATTTATTTCTCTTTTGTGAGGTCAGGCTGAATGAAACAAATTGACTGGATATTGGCAATAACTCTTTTTACATTGCTGGTCGGAGCAGCGTTATATTCTCGCAGATATATGAAAGATGTTTCTTCATTTATCGTAGCTGGAAGAAAGGCGAGAATGTGGCTTAATCTGAGCAACAGTAA
>CAZKNI010000163.1:0-3846 GCA_964554055.1 uncultured Phycisphaerae bacterium
GGGGGGTAATCACGCCCGATATGGATATTTCGGAGCAAGACCGTCAGCAAGTACAAAAACAATTGGAATCTTATGATGGTTAAACGTGTACTCACTCGTTATAATATATGCTTGTTATAACATAAATGAGCTGTCGATATATATATAAATAATATATATTTTCGTTTCGAAATATAGAAATATAAAAGAATTGCTCGCAAATAACGGGTTATTTTATTATTATGCAATATTATTCCGATGATGATTGTATTCATTATCTGTGTTGGTTGTAGCGTGTGAGTACGAGTACGTATAAAAGTTGATATATTGTGTGTTTTTTTGAGGAGATTTGATGTGCAAGTGAAGATTGTTGGAAGACACATGGATGTTCCCGAAAATCTTAGAGGGTATATTGAGGAAAAGATTTCCAAATTGCCTCGATTTTATGATCGCGTTATGGATATTGAGGTGATAATAGACGGGGAAAAATCCGACAGAAGAATAGAAATAGTCGTTTCCGTTCCGGGACATCCGGATTTTGTAGCTGAACATCGTTCGGACGATTTGTTTGCGAGTTTTGATTTGTGTCTGGATAGAATTGAGAAGCAAATCAGACGATTTAAAGATAAGGTCAGGGACCGTAAGCATCATGCCGGTGGCAGGAAAGAGTCCGGTGGCGAATGAGATGCGGAACTCTTCTTATCGCTGAATTGAAATTGAGATAGATATATGATAAGCGGAAAAATTTATTTAAAGCTTATAGAATGATGATGCGAAAAACGCATTTTTGAAACACAAGCATGTTTGTGTCAACTTTTGGTTAGAATATTTGTTTATTATATAGGGAAGGGTCGTTGAATGAAACTTGCTGATATTGTTAATAAGAAAGCTACAATTGCGGATTTGCAAGCGAAAGACAGAGACGGTGCTATCAAAGAAATAGTCAATAAACTCGTAGAGGCGGGAAGCATTAAAGAACAGGACGCCGATGATGTAATAAAGGCTATTATCAAACGAGAAAAGCAAGGTAGCACGGGATTTGGCAAAGGAGTGGCTGTTCCTCATATAAAACATTCCGCTACAAATAAACTTGTTGCTGCTGTTGCACGCAGTTCTGCGGGGATTGATTTTTCAGCTCTCGACCGCGGGCCTGTTTATATTATCATATTACTTCTTTCGCCTGCAGATAATGCCGAGCAACATTTACAAGCGATGGAAACAATATTTAGGCATCTTCAACGCGATACGTTTAGAAAATTTTTGAGGCAAGCGGAGACTGTCGAACAGATAAATGAGCTTATAGACGAAGCGGAAGAAATTCCGGATTAAGTAAGCGTGTAATTATAGCTGAGATAATCGGTATAATAAATAAACTTGTGATACAATATACAAAATAGGTTTGCAGATATCCTTTTTCTAAATTTAATATGATTGATAAGAGAATGAAATGAGAGGGCGAATATCAAGGTTTTAAGGTGGAAAGAACAATGCATTTGAAAAGTAACAGCTTAGCAGAGAATAATATGAATGTAGATGATTCTAATGACAATACGGTTGTCAGGGATGTTAAGATTAAAAATAAAATGGGGCTGCATGCTAGGCCTGCAATGCTGCTTGCCGAATTGGCTAATAAATTTAACAGTGATATTACAATACACAAAGATACGCAATCGGTAAATGCCAAAAGTATTATGGAAGTGCTGTTATTAGCTGCTACGCAAGGAACGAGTTTGAGGATAGAAGCAAGAGGAGATGATGCGGAGCAAGCGGCAAATGCATTATCGAAATTAATAGAGCAGGAAAAGTTTGGAGAAGAGTAGATTTTCTGTTAAACATTAAATAATAATCGAACGTATGAAAGATTGTGTATTTATAGGTTTTATTAAATAGGCGATATTTATAAGAACTTGAAAACAGAGACAATTAGCTGATGGAAGTTAAAAAGGGAATTCCGGTTTCTCATGGATTGGCGATAGCTCCGGCTTTGGTATTGGACTCTCAGCAGTTCAGCATTCCTGCGCGAAAAGTGAAGCAGGAAGATGTCAAACGCGAGCTTGAACTGCTGCACAAAGCAATAGAAGCTTCTAAAAAAGAAATAGAGCAGCTCCGCAAGAAGATAGCGGATAAACACGGAGAAGAGACAGCTCGAATTTTTGATTTTCATATTGCTATTCTTAATGACCCTCAGGTCATCAAAAGAATGGAAGATTCCATTTGTAACGAGTATTATTCAGCTCCTTATGCCGTTTCGGTGGAAATGCGCAGGCATATAAAAGATTTTTTGGATATAGACGATAGCTATTTTCGCGAACGAGTCAAAGATGTTTATGATGTGGAACGTCGTTTAATGCGACATCTTACAGGCGGGAGAAAGGAAGATCTGTCACATCTGAAGTCGGATGTCGTTATTGTTGCACATGATTTGACGCCTTCTCAGACAGCAAGTCTCGACCGAAAACATGTCTTAGCGTTTGCGACGGATGCAGGCGGGCATACATCACATACAGCTATCGTTGCTCGCGCTCTCGGGATTCCAGCGGTTGTAGGTCTTAACGATATAACGGCAGATGTTGCCCCCGGGGATACGATAATAATTGATGGCTATCGCGGACTCGTAATAATCGACCCCGATGAAGTTACAATTCAAGAAGTCAAACAGCAGCAACGAGAGCAAATAGAATTTGAGCGTATTTTAATTGAGACGAAAGACCTTCCAGCAGTAACTCGCGACGGTGTAAGGGTTGATTTGCTCGGAAACATCGAATTTCCTCATGAAGTTAAAGAATGTATTCGCGTGGGAGCAGAGGGCGTAGGCCTTTATCGAACGGAGTTTCTCTATTTGAGCAGAGAACGTGAGCCGAGTGAAGAAGAGCATTATCAAGCTTATGTTGAAGTTCTACAAGCTGCCGGCAATAAGCCCGTTGTTATTCGTACTCTCGATTTGGGGGCGGATAAATATACTCAAGCTCGTGAACGTGAGCCCGAACGTAATCCCTTTTTAGGCTGTCGGTCGATACGATTTTGTCTTCGTCATTTGGATGTGTTTAAGCGGCAACTTCGAGCTATTTTGCGTGCTTCGATAGTTGGAAATCCTCGTATAATGTTTCCGCTTATCAGCCAAGTTATGGAACTCAGACAAGCTAAAATGATTCTCAATGATGTTATTGAAGATCTCGAAGAGGAAGGAATAGAATTTAAAAGAAATATTCCGGTAGGTGTAATGATAGAAACTCCAGCAGCTGCTATCAAAGCATCTTTTCTTGCAAAAGAAGCGGATTTTTTTAGCATCGGAACTAATGATCTTATTCAATATACGCTGGCGGTTGATCGTGCTAACGAACGAGTTGCAAATCTTTATACACCTGCTGACCCTGCTGTGTTGCGTCTTATACGCGATGTGATAAGGTTAGGCTCAAGGGAGGGCATAGATGTTTCACTTTGCGGAGAGATGGCAGGTCAACCTGAATTTACTCTTTTGCTTTTAGGATTGGGATTAAGGAAATTTTCGATGACTCCTCATTCAATTCCCGAAATCAAAAAAGTTGTAAGATCGGTTACAATTGAACAAGCTACAAAAGTGGCGAGAAAAATATCAAGACTTGATACGGACAGACAGATTTTAAGCGTGCTTAAAGATGAAGCAAGAAAGGTATTGCCGGGATTAATATAAAATGCTCAGATGAACGATGAAACATATATATGCGAAATAGAGTTTTCGGTTACAGGATTGCTGAAGTTTGTCTCTCATTTGGAGCTTCAGAATTTTTTCTGCAAATTGGCAATTAGAAGTGAATTGCCTGTAAAATTTAGCAGCGGATTCAATCCACATCCTAAAGTGTCTTTGCCCGTGCCTCGCTCGGTCGGAAT
>CAZKNI010000164.1:0-4342 GCA_964554055.1 uncultured Phycisphaerae bacterium
ATGCCGCTTAAAAGTGAGCATGCACGATAAACCAAATTCTGAGAATCTGTCGGAATATCTTTGTCATCGCATACAAGGTTGAAACTCTTAGAGGAATTTTTAAACAACAATTCGTCATAAAGAGTTACACTCGCCATCAGGCTTTCAAATATATGATAACCGTCAGGACGTTTTCCACCAACGGAAAGCACCAAATTAAGCTTAGCGGGGCTTCTAACTCGCAGAACATTCCCGTTTATCCACGACAAATGTTCTTTAGGTTCGGCGCACAAGCAGGAACAAGGAACATCTCCGGCAACATTGTTATGACTCAAATGCTTTTTAGACGTGTCCAAATTGCTTGTTAGATTAATTTTATCCATATTTTGCAAAATTACACCCGAAACTGCCGTACCTTATTTTCCGCCCTGCTATATAGCATAATTCCCCTATACTATAATACCGATATGTAACGATAATTATAACAGATAATTAGATTTTGTCAACCAATATTCTCGCATAAAAAGAAACCGGTTGAGCAATAGAAATAACAAACATTTTCTACGCTTGCAAATCAATGTGTTCCGATGTAGATAAAGGCTCCGTATTAGACGAATCCTGTTCATCTTCGGGAAGAGTACGATGTTTGTGCTGCTGTTGCTGATGCGATTCTTCTTCATCGTGCCGCCTAACAATCGTCTCTTCGGTTTCGAGGGTATCTTCCACTTGTGTTTCCTGCTGGTCGGAAAGAGTCGCTTGTTCTCTCGATTGCGACAGACGTTGTTTTTCTTCGAGATTTTTCTTATCGGCGCTTTGTTTTTGAGCGACAGCAGTCTGCACAATTCCGGTAACTATATTGGCAGGAGGAACGCCGGACATTGTTAGCACCTCTATTCAATTATTTATTCAATATCAGCTATATTACATATTATTCTTTTCGTCTTTATAAATAGCAACGCTTTACTGTTTTTGGAAAAATGGCAAAATTTTATAATTGCACTTATTAGCATTATTGCGGCAGAGATATTTGCATATCAGCATATTCTAAAATATGTTTTTCGTGCGTTGCCAAAATAACAATTGCGCCCTGCTCGGCAAATTTCCTAAGTTTAGAAATAACAAGAGTTGCGTTATTTTCGTCCAAATTACCCGTCGGCTCATCAGCTAATATCAATTTGGGCTGACGAATCAACGCTCTTATTAGGGCCATACGCTGTTTTTCCCCCACACTTAACTGCTCCGGCAGATGATAAACCCTATGAGAAAGCCCAAATTCATCAATCAACATCCGAGCACGCAAATATAACTTGCTCTTATCCTTATCATTTGTAATAACAACTGGCAAAAGAATATTTTCAAGCACATTTAAATACGGCATAAGATAAAATTGCTGAAACACAAATCCTATATTTTGTGCACGAAACGCTGAACGTTCATCCGACGATAACTTATACGGATTTTGGTCAGCCAAAATTATTTCACCTTCATCGGGCGACAATAATGCACCTATTGTCAATAACAGTGTCGTTTTTCCAGCACCGCTAGGCCCTTTGATTACAACGAATTTTCCGTTATCAATCCGAAACGAAATGCCGTTAAGAACCGTCACCGTTCTTGAAGAACTTTTAAATGTTTTTTTAACCTTATCTACAATAAGCATTTACTTTATTTCTCCGACCGAAGAATATCAGCGGGCTGAACCGTAACAGCGATAATCGTTGGCGGAAAGCTCGCAAAAATCGTTAATAAGGATGCAACGATTAATATCGCTATAAATGAAACAATATTGAAAGATGCATAGCTGAATAATACGCCAATAATAACATTCGAAAAATATCCCAAAGTTGCTCCTAACATCCCGAACACAAAAGCCTTAGCAAGAAAAATAAATAATATCGTTCTATATCTCATGCCGAGTGCCATCAACAAACCGATTTCATATCTTCTTGCTTTAACATTACTCATAGCAAGAAAACTTATCCACAATGCTGATGCTAAAATTATAATAGGTACAATAATATTCATAAATTTTTGCAAAGTCTCGATTTGCTTCTGCCTTGTCTGTAACTCGTTCGCTAATGCGAGTTTTGTAAGTTTAGCCGCTACCGCTCTGATTTCCGCTCTGCTCTTGATTTTCCTTACGTCTATGCCAAGCGTCTGAGTATCAGGCAAAATTTTGGAGATTTCATCACGTATCAAATTAAAATCTCCGCCTGAACAGACGCATTGTAAAGCAAGTATAGCGTTAATTCGTCCTTTTTTGTCGAGTATTTCCTGAGCATCTTTAAGGTTAAGCCATATCGTAATATCATCCTTGTTTCCATGTTGAGACAGCAATTTCACGACGGAGAACTGTTTTCCCAAAATTTTTATTCTATCGCCAACATTTAACTTCATATTTTTATGAATCAAATAACCTAAAGCTGCTTCTCCGGGTTTGATAGGCATCATCATCGGCTCTCTTGGCTTTTTAAAGCTATTTCGTATTTCGCCGCTCGTACCGAAAATTATTATCGTTCGCTTACCTTCGGGCCAACGAATTTTCTGCTTTAAGCTCGGAAGAAAATGCCTAACTGTCAAAATGCCGCTATTAGCTAATTTTCTGACATACGATTCCGGCATCGTTTTAGAAGCATAATCGTCCGCATAAAAATCTTCTACATTCTGATTTTTAGGCAAAATTAATACATTATAGCCAAACTTTTTTGTCGCTATACGATATTTATTTTCTGCATCTTTGAGCATTTTTTCCTTTTTTTTAAATGTAAGCTCAAATAGTCTATCGCGCTGAACTTTATAAGATTTTATGAGATTGGAAAACACAAGTGGAACAGAAACAGCTATCGTTACAGACAAAACACTCAACAAAAAATTTGTTTTTCTATACGAAATTTCCTTGAATATTAATTTAAATAAATTCATTTCCAAATCTATCACTTTCTTAATCTATATATAATAAAGCTGACGATTCCAAATCCAATGAAAATGGCAGCAATTGTAATATATATCGCAATATTTTTGCTTGTTTTTCCTATTTTATCATCTAGCGGCGTCACATCCTTTTCTTCCGATTTTATTCTATCGTGAAAAGACGCCGTTTTCAGATTTTCCGGGCTGGGCAACATTTGCTCGATAAGCTCCCCCGATGCGGAAACGGAATTATCCCAATCTATATCGATTAGCAAATCGACTCCCGGATTTTGTTCTTTTATCTCACAAGCACAAGGCCCTGTCATAAAATCACAGGCAACGGAAATAGCTTCAGCTGTAAGCTTCTCTTCTGAAATCGGAAATAAAATTCTTCCTTTTCCGAAAATAGGATATGCAATCAATTTATTCTCTTCACTTCTAAAATTACTTTTAAGTTTTGTTAAAAGATTAACAAGGAATTTTTCTTCAGAGTCATTTCTGTGTATCTTAATAATCTCGAATTTAATCTCGGAAAGATTTTCTTGCTGATACTTAGAAGCATATTTTCGTAATTCCGTCGATAATAATTTGCCAACTCTTTTATTCAGATTTGCATCGTTCGACAGTAAAATCAGCCAAACAATTGTATCTCCCCGCAACAAAATATTTGCAATCTTTCTCCGTATCGGAGAGGATGATATTTTACGGACAGCTGACGCTGATAGAGTGTCAGCATATATAATTTTATCGAGTCCCGAGGAAGAAGGATATTGAACAACAAGCAAGGGCAGAGGAACATCTGTGTTCTCGACAAATTTTCGGAGTTTTTCCGTTATATTGTCAGCTTTTCGAATATCGTGGATTTTGACACATTTATGGAGTATTAAAGAACGTTGCTCAAGTCTATCTAACATATCCAAAGCTTGCTGTTGCTGTCTCGTGAAATCGTGTTCATAAAATATAAAAATTCGATACGTATCAGGAATCCATCGTAACAAAGCATATTGAAAAACAGGTGTATTACACGCGTAAAGGGGAAAAACAAAACAGATAACGATAGCGGATGACAGCCAAAATATCCCAAAATCCGATTTCATAATTTACAAATGTCTATATATACTTGCTCAAACAATATTTTCCGTTTATTATATTATAGCAAGCTACTCTGAAGTAAATAACAAATAAAAAAGTTATGGATAATACCTGTATATTATACGAAACAGACGAAAACGGTGTAGAAGTACACAGGGTCTCACCTAATTATCGAGGGCTTAAAGATAAATACGGGCTGACATTGCTGGCAGGAAATCGCAGACAGATTGTCGGCCCGAAAGAACTAAAACCTCGATATTACGAATTTTACAGTATATCTCATCTATTAGAAGGCGAAGGTTTTTTCTGGCTTGAAGGAATGAAAGAACCCACAACAATAAAAGCGGGCCAAGTGGCTATT
>CAZKNI010000165.1:0-3177 GCA_964554055.1 uncultured Phycisphaerae bacterium
CCGATATTTCAGAACGAAATATTTCTATAATATCCTTAGCTGATACGATACACATCAAAGGCAAGCCAACTAAAAGCAATTGAAATCGGATTTGAAATAACAAATATTCTGTTCGAGACCAAATAGGATGCACAGGCTCCGAGAAAAAAAATCATTTCGCCAATCATTGATTCGCGTATCGCTCTATCCGCGGGATATAAATAAAAATATCCTATGATAATCCAGCCAACAAACGGCAACATAGCGATAAACTCATCTAATCCCATAAAATAACTGCCTACAATATCCTGAACGAATTGCAGCCAATCAGTTGTAAAAATCAGAAAAAATTGCCCCAAAATTGCGATTAAACGTAATACGTTTTGCCCGCGTGAATAACTTGATTGCAACAATCCTATTGCTATTCTGCCACTTTCCAATTCACCGAGAATTTTATTGCGGACAGCTCGTACCCAAAGAAGAATAAGAGCACAAAAAGGAAATATTATAGCCGATATCCCTGCAAGGCCCGGCGCCACAACGAAATGTGCTTCAAGCCCGTCAGCTATCAAAATCATTCCCATTGCTATAATTACGAAAAATTGCACCTTTCAGATTCCCCCTTGTTTGTGTTCGGAAAGAATTGTTGTCAAAGCTGTTATTATTTTCTCTTTAGCTTCGGATAATGAACATTTGAGCTTAATTCCAGCAGCTTTCGGATGCCCCCCACCGCCAAATTGTTTGGCAAACCGATTGACGTCAAATGCGCTTCTACTGCGCAAGCTAATACGCGTTTTTAGGTCTTCCTGCTCGACAAACAATGCTGCAATTTCAAGAGAGTTTACCCTACAAGCTTCATCTATTATATTCTCCGTATCCGACTGACTGGCACCGGTCTGCTGAAAATCAAGCCGCCTTAACGTCAAAGTTATGAGACGATTATTCGCATAAAATTCCGACGAGTTTAAGGCGCGAGCTAATAACTTAAATCTTTCCGGCGAATCCGAAAGAAATAATTTTTCATATAAACAATGGCTATTAGCGCCGAGCCTAACAAACCGTTCAGCCAGTTTAAAACATTCAGCATCCGTATTGTTATATCTGAACCAGCCTGTGTCCGACCCAATAGCGATTAATAAATATTCTGCAATTTTAGCACCTTTTAGCCAATCAAGGCCATCCAACAGCTGTGATATCAATATTCCGGTAGCGGCAACACTCTTATCCTGCCAGACAATTTCAGGTGCTAATTGCAACTCATAATGCGAATGATGATCAATAATTATTATTTTTCCCTTAAATCGCATCAAAAATTCATTTATAGGCTCAAGCTGTTCCTCAACAGCTGTATCCAAAATCACAAATGTATCAGCAGCGAATAACTCATCAACCGAAATATCCTTACCCAATACGCGTAACAATTTATCATCGGATAAAAACGCATATCGCGGCGCAAGCTCATCAAAAATCACACATGTTACATTTTTATCATGGGCAGACAAGGCATTACCCATCGCCAACATGCTGCCCAATCCGTCGCCATCCGCTCTGTCGTGAGTTACGATAACAATGTTTTTATTTTCGTCTGACAAAAAAATGCGACCTATTTGTACGATTTCATCTTTCGACTGCTCAATACCCAATTCAATTATATCCTTTCAATAAAATCCTTTTTTCGCCCGCTATACATTACAACATTTTTTGTTTGTTTAATGTCATCTGCAACCTGCTTTCTCAGTTCAGTAATGTCCGTAAAACGCCTTATATCTCTAATACGTTGATAAAATTCCAGACGCAACTTAGAGCCATATAATTTACCCTCAAAATCAATAATATGCACCTCAACACCCGTACGATATTGATTGAACGTTGGCGCAGGGCCAATATTCGCAGAAGCTAAAAAACTCTTTCCGCCGACATAAGCTTTACAAGCATAGACGCCCTGCTTCGGAAGCATAAGTTCGCCACATTGCAAGTTAGCGGTCGGAAACCCTAAGCCTTTCCCTCTGCCTGCACCTGCAACAACTGTACCTATAAGCTCATATCTTCTGCCAAGGCATTTTTCTGCCAAATCAACTCTTCCATCTTGCACAAGTAAACGAATTAATGTACTTGATATCGTTTGCTTGCCATATTCCGGAATTTCTATTTTTCTCGCTGGAATTTTTATCGTATCAAATCCGAATCGCTTACCTTCGCTATGTAAATAATCAATATTTCCTCGATGCTGATGACCGAAACGAAAATTTTCGCCTTCAACAATAACGCCAAGCTGGAAATGTTCGACAAGAATTTTACTGACAAATTCTTCTCTCGACATATTAAGTAGCGATTCCGTGCAATGTGCAATAACGGCAATATCGACACCAAATTGCTCAATAATTTCCAAACGACGAGACAAACTCATCAATACAGCGGGAGCCTTTAGAGGATTTATCAACCTAAGCGGATGAAACTCGAAAGTCATAACAACAGACGTGTAATTCCGCTTATGAGCATGTTCAACAAGAGAAGCGATTATGGCTTGATGTCCGATATGAACGCCATCGAAGTTACCTATTGTCAAAGCAACCCGTCCAGCAGGCTTTTCGAGATGTTCCAAGCCATATATGATTTTCACCTTATTCGTCCATTTCCTGTACTCTTTTGAGAAATTCTTCTTGCTGGCCAGGCTTCATCGGATAACAATGTTCCTCCGAAGGATACTCGCCGGATTGCACTTCCGAAATATATTTTCGTAATGCCTGTAATATATCTTCGCCTAATTCGGCATATCTTTTGACAAATTTTGGTTTGAAGCGAGGATATAATCCCAAAATATCATGTACGATTTGTACTTGCCCGTGACAAGCTGGCCCGCTGCCTATTCCTATAACCGGTATATTGACATGTTTTACAATTTCCTCTGCGACAATCGGAGGAACGCATTCCAAAATCAGCATACAAACGCCTGATTCCTGTAAAATCAATGCTTCCTCAAGCGTTTTTTGGGCTGAGTCAGCTTTGCGAGCCTGTACTTTAAATCCACCTTGAATAGCGGCTGATTGAGGCAATAATCCCAGGTGCCCGACAACTGGAACGGAAGCTTCTGTCAAAGCTCTAACATGTTTGGATATATTCGCGCCGCCTTCAAGTTTAACAGCGTCTGCCTTTGCATGTGCAATAAATCGTCCCGCATTATGAATAGCTTCTTCAATA
>CAZKNI010000166.1:0-3233 GCA_964554055.1 uncultured Phycisphaerae bacterium
GCCAAAGACACAATAAACAGTTTTCTCGGAAAATCAGGGGAAAAAACAAAAAGAGATAAAAAATCCGACACTTTGAAAATAACTCAACAAAATAGGAACGTAGAATCATCTCACAAACAGCCTGTCAAAAAAATAGAACAAGATTTAAAACAACAAGGAAATAAACTTTTTAACGGAATACTCAACAGCAAGAAAGATAAACCCAAACACAAACAATAATGAAGAACATATAACTAATATGTCTAAAATAATACTCAAAATCATCAATTTCATAAAAGCTGATATTTGGCGTATTAGATTAAACACAATTCCGCCCGGTAAATCTTTCTTAATAAAGCAAACAAGAATCGTCCTGCTGGCTTTCAGGGGATTTGATGAAGACAAATGTCGTCTTCGTGCATCAGCTTTGACATTTTATTCTCTACTCTCGATTGTGCCAATTCTCGCAATGCTATTTGGCATCGCTAAAGGATTTGGACTCGAAAAGGTACTTGAACGTCAGCTCTTGGAAAAAATGCCGGGACAAGAACAAGTAATTAATAAAATGATTGCTTTTTCAAACTCGCTACTTAAAAACACACACGGAGGAGTCATTGCGGGAATAGGAGTTGCAATTTTATTCTGGACGGTAATAAAAGTTCTAAGCGATATTGAATATTCTTTCAACGATATTTGGGGTGTTAAAAAAGCAAGACCAATAGGCAGAAAAATCTGTGATTATCTCTCTGTTATGCTTATATGCCCGCTTTTAATAATCATAGCAAGCAGTGCCACAGTTTTCATTATATCGCAAATTACAGCAATCATTCAAAAATTAGCTTTACTCGAAATATTCAGTACAGCTATTTTCTTTATATTAAAATGGCTACCCTATTGTATTATTTGGATTTTGTTCACCTTTTTGTATATATTCATGCCCAATACGAAAGTCAAATTTAGTTCAGCACTTGTTGCAGGAATAATAGCTGGAACTGTTTATCAAATTGTTCAGACAATATATATATCATGCCAAATAGGCGTTGCAAAATACAACGCAATATATGGCAGCTTCGCTGCATTGCCATTATTTTTAATCTGGCTTCAACTTAGCTGGCTTATTATCTTATTTGGGGCTGAAATATCTTTTGCACATCAAAACGTTGATACATATGAATTCGAACCAGACTGCAAAAACATAAGCAGACATTATAAAAATTTGCTCTCTTTACAAATTACCCATAAACTTGTTCACAATTTTATCAATGAAACAACACCTGTAACTGTCGATGAAATAGCTCATAACCTTGAAATTCCGATACGAATCGTAAGAGAAATTTTATATGAACTTATTGAAAGCGGAATAATTGCAGAAACCAAAATAACAAATAATTCGGAAATAGGATATCAACCTGCTCGTCCTATTGAAATTCTGTCAATAAAATATGTCATTGATGCAATTGAACATAAAGGTGCAGCTGATGTACCGGTCAAACAAACTGAATGTCTCAAAACATTATCCGAAAGTTTGAAAAACTTCAGTCAGCTAATCGAAAAATCGTCATACAATAAACTGTTAAAACACATCAAATGTATAGAAAAATAAAATCCTGAATTAACGCTTAAAATAATTCTCAATATTACATCTTGCGCGAACGCTCCAAAATACCCTTGAGCTCATCATTTACCTTTTCAACCTTTTTATCAGGCAAATCGAGAATTTCCTTAAGTGCAATACCTATATGCGGAATATATTTTTCTATATAGCTGCGTTTTTTAAGTTCGTCAGCTTTCCGTCTTTCTCGCGATAAATAACGCGCCAACTTTCTGCCGCAATCCTGAATAGCAAGCTTAATTTCTTTGATAATTTCGGGATAATGAGCTATCGCTTCTTTCGATTCGCTTGTAAACGGCACCCAAACCGAAGCGATATGAATCATAACAACAGCTGGACCCGAAGGCAATGCCCCGCGAGACTGAGAAAGATGATAATTGCGCCAATTTGTTGTTACCGTTGCCTTATATGTCGCACACGCTGATTGCTGATATAACAAAGGAACACGATTAGCAAATCTCATTAATCTGATAAGCTCGCCCCCTTCATCAACTTCCATTTGCGGATGCTCCGCGGAGCTAAGAACAAATTCATCATCGCTCACATTATTCTTTTCGGGCTTACCGTAAGCGAGAGCAGCCTCTATAATAAACGGATTTCCGCGATAAACTGCTGGAGGACGAGTAACAGCTGTAAAAAATTCCGCATTGATTATAGATTGCAGACCTCGCAACAAGTTTTCCTCTCCTATCGGAACGACACAATCTGTTGGAGGCGCCAAAATCTTAACCTTGTTTATCGCACGATAAAGCCTATCAGCTTCTGTTCTGCCAATACGCGAAGGACTCGCTTTTTCCGATAATTTTGCTTCCGATATAATCTCGCGAGCAACTTTAGGCGATACACGAGAAAAGCTATGAGTCAGAAATCCAAGCAATCTACGTTGCTCCGTTTCTTTAAGCATTTTTATCAGGACTCCAAGTTCGACGCCATAAGGATGAGGCTTTATCGCTTTGCCTTGTCGCGGAAGCTCTTCGCTAACACGCGGGAATTCGACGACCTGACCGTCAGGCGAAACATATCGCAAATGTACATGAGGATTGGCAATAGCTGTTTGCCTAAGATATTCGTCAACACTCGTTTTCCCCTTCAAATATCGCGCTTGCAACTCAATCGTTACACGAGTACCGTGTTCGCGATGAAATTCGACTTCTTCATCTTTGATAATATCAGGGCGATTTCGTTTCGTATCGATTTGAAGCTCATAATAATGTGCCGGCTTACGAGGCGATGTCCTACTCGTTACTCGCACGGGTCTGCCCGTCGTCAGCATGCCATACATGCCAGCTGCTGATATCCCTATTCCCTGTTGACCCCGAGACATCTTAAGATTATGAAATTTTGAGCCATAAAGCAAGCGACCGAAAATATGAGGAATTTGAGATTTAACGATGCCAGGACCGTTATCTTCGACGCTAACCTGATAACGATCTTCACTTATTTGTTTTATGGCAACTTCAATTTCCGGCAAAATACCCGCTTCTTCGCAGGCATCAAGTGAATTATCAACAGCTTCTTTTATTGTCGTCAATAACGCTTTACGCGGATTGTCAAATCCCAACAAATGGCGATTTTTAGCAAAAAATTCCGAAACGGATATCTCTCGTTGACTTTTAGCTAAACTCTCTGCCGTTGCAAATTT
>CAZKNI010000167.1:0-3145 GCA_964554055.1 uncultured Phycisphaerae bacterium
CGAAAACAAAACAAGCAATCACACATCGAGCAATTTCAACTCTTCTCTCCCCGCTTGCCCCGAAACGAATTGACATATCCGTTTATCCCGGACATTCCTTATTTCTTCTGCAGTACCGTCAAAAATAAATTTCCCCTTATACAACATCAAAATCCTATCCGCCACTTTATACGCACTTTTCCTATCGTGAGTTACAACAATACTCGTAACCTTAAGCTGACGTTTCAGCTTAAGTATCAATTCATCTATTACATCCGAACGAATAGGGTCTAATCCTGTTGTCGGCTCATCATACAAAATAACTTCAGGCCCTAATGCAATCGCCCTTGCTAACGCAACTCTTTTTTTCTGTCCTCCCGACAAGCTCCCGGGCATCTGTTCCGCCACTTGCTCCAGCCCGACCATTTTCAGTTTCTCACGCGCTATTTCCAATATCTCCTCGTTACTCTTCCCCGTATGCTCTCGCAATGGAAATGCCACATTCTCTAATGCCGACATCGAATCAAACAATGCCCCACCTTGAAACAAAAATCCGAATTTTGTCCTCACTTTCATCAACTCATTTTCCGACAATCCCGATATATCCCTGCCTTCAAACAACACTCTTCCTTTATCCGGACGAATCAATCCGACAATATGTTTAAGCAGCACCGATTTACCCGTCCCCGACTCACCGATTATCACTGTTGTCTCGCTACGCTTTATTTCCAAGTTCACTCCGTCCAACACAGTCAACGAGCCAAACGACTTGTGAACATCTTGAAATTCTATTATTGTTCCTTCTTTCGACATCTCGAAAACCTGTTTCGTTTAATCTCAAAACAACAAAACCAAAATCAACAAACACATAATAAACTTAAAATACGCTTTTAAATCCCCATATCGCTTCATACAAACTTTTCAAAAATACAGCCATAAAGAAATCTATCGTCAATATCGTAACAAAGCTGATAACAAACGCTTCCGTGCACGCTCTGCCAACGCCCTCCGCACCGGGCCGACACGTAAACCCCTTATAACACCCTATCAACGAAATCGCTCCGCCGAAAAGCACACTTTTGGACAATCCGCAAAAAACGTCCCATGCCTCTATCGACTGAGCCGAATAACGCCAATACAAATTTGATGAAACTGAAAAAACCTTAACCGAAATCAGATATCCCCCCAACAATCCCATTATATCGGTATAACACGTCAATATGGGTGTAAGAAGCAAACATGCCAAAAAACGAGGAGTTACCAAATACCTAACCGGATTAACTCCCATAGACTTAAGAGCATCGATTTGCTCCGTTACTTTCATTGTTCCAAGTTCCGCTGTCATTGCCCCACCTACTCGACCCGCCAACATAACGCCCGCCAAAACCGGGCCAAGCTCGCGAACGACGGAAAGATTTATCACGGAACCCAAATAGCTGCCCAAACCGATTGAGAGAAATTGAACTGCTGCCTGAACCGCGAGCACCATTCCGACAAACAAGCCGACAATGCTAACGATAGGAACAGACATTGCGCCTACCTGATAAAATTGAGGAACTAGCAATTTCAAATCCCTCCTCCGTGTCAGTGCGCCAAACGTAAAGCCGATTGATTGTCCGCAAAATCGGCAAAATGACCCAAACAATGATATTCCGTATATAATTCGTTTACCGAATGACGATAACAATCCGAATGCCGGCATAATATTTCTCCAAAAATCACATCTTGATTATATACCGACATTGAAGGAAAATAAAATATTATCGGGAATGTATTTTTCATCGGAATACATTCCGATTTTACAGTTCTCACGACTTCCGTGAAAATCAGACCCGCCCGTAAGCAACAATCCTCTCTCCTCGCAAAATCCCTTCAGATAATTTATCATGTTATTGCAATTCTTTCTGCTATAAACCTCAATCCCGTCTAAGCCCGACATTATTAGCTTATTCATAAACTCTGTTAATTGCTCTCGTTCTATTTTATATTCCCCGGGATGCGCCAAACTCGTTATTAATCCCAACTCCGACGTTACCGACAAAACCGATTTAGACGAGGGAAACCCACATTCTTCAAGGTCAACATAAAGCTGACCCTCTTTTTCTCTTATCTGCTGATAAAATATTTTTGTTGCTAAATCTCTGTTTAATTTTCTTCCTATCACCTGATTTATTCGAGGCTTTACATAACGAATAAAAAAATCATAATCATTGTGCAAATCTGCTTTTCTCAACTCGTTATAAAGAATTTCGGGCAAGGAAACATTTATCCCTTCGATATTCAACCCCTGATTATGCCAAAGCTCTATATGCTTAATAATTTTTCTCTTAACAGCTTCACTTGCTTGGAATATTACGCTTTTAAACTCAGGCAGTTTCAATTTTTCATAATCACCGTAAGCAAGAATTTCAGCTTGAATATCATCGTCAGCGTCATAAATCATAATTTCACAGCCGCAAATAAATCGAATCCCAAGCTCTTTTGCTCTATTCGCAGCATCAACAAGCCCGCATATCGTATTATGATCTGTCAACGATATCGTTATTGATTCATCGCCAATCCCGTTTTGTCGGGCATAAGCTAACACATAATTAATCAGTTCATCCGGACGCATCGTCCCGTCGGAACCGTCAACATTGGAATGTAAATGTAAATCGACCAAACAACTCACAATTTACGTTCATTTTAACCCGAAGACAAATCATCTCGAAAACATATCGGGTTCGCCCATGCCATATTACCTTCGACATCGACACACTGAATACGTAAATAATGTGTCGAGTCCTTCTTATACGTAAAAGACGCCGACTCTATAAGGCTCCCGTCCCGGCGATAAAACTTCTTGCCTTGAGAATCATATCCGCAAAACGATATACTCTTGACAAGAGATGTCTCAACATGAATTTCTTTATCGTCTATCACAATATTCTTTATCTCGGGCCCCATTGACGCATAAAACAACCCGTTGCAAATGCTATCAAAAATAGCCTCTCGCGTAAGTGAATCCGCCTTAACCATAATCCAGCCGCCACACGCATCGGAAGCAACTTCATCATCCGCTATATAATGATGTGCATCATCCGTCGCAAATCCAAACATAGGAACATTATTCTGTATCATCTGCTCCCAATGAACATAAGAAAACCCATTTGTGCGCCTAACTTCA
>CAZKNI010000168.1:0-5525 GCA_964554055.1 uncultured Phycisphaerae bacterium
AGTTTCATAATCCATAAACAAATTTACAACATATCCGTTCCCGTTAACCTGATTTACCCAATGTGCAAATTTTTCTGCTGTCAAAGGCCATTCTTTCCATCCGCGATTGCTAAATCTAAAAGCAATATCATCGCTAAGCCTGTAATTCTTCAGCAACAACGTCATATCGGGACAACGAGGAGGCCTATAAAGAAAATTCGGAGACCTGCCAAGCAAAATATGGTCTGCACCTTCGCAAATTGTCCCGACAAATCAGCGCTGTGCTACCAAATGTGCCAACTCATTATTATAAATCAACTCCGTATTCCTAAATACGGTTGGCTCCAAACCGAACGTATGCCTAATCAAAGTACGATGCATATTAACTTGTTCTGCAAATTCTTCTCTGCTGTAGAGAAACGAAAGAGAGTGATAATATGTCTCGCTTAAAAACTCAACGCAACCCGTATCCGCCAATGCCTTAAAGCTATCCAAAACTTCCGGATAATATTGCTTAAACTGGTCAATAACAACGCCGGTCAACGAAAAAGAACAACGGAATTGTCCCCCATACGTATGTATCAACTCCAGCAACATTTGATTTGCGGGCAAATAACACTTTTCCGCTACTTTCCGCAATATCTGAGAATTCTTATACTCATCAAAATAATCCGGTGCCGTGTCAAATACGCTATAACGCTTGAGACGATAGGGCTGATGTACCTGAAAGTAGAAGCATACCGAAGCCATAACACTCCCTTTACCTGAAAAATACATAATTGCTTGGCTTTTATTCTAACAAAAAAAGCATTATAAAACAACAAAACACTTACAGCTTCTAACAAAAAGACGATACAAATAATATCATTCCGTATCGAAAAAACATCTTTTCAGCCTTATTTGCTATAAGCGGTTAAATACATTTATCGGTAAAAATTTCTCATCGATTACAATTATTTCTCGGTTTTCTCAAAAGCCTTTCCGCTTAACACGGGAGGATTGAACTTATCAACAGAACCCGACAATCCTACAAGCATAAAATACGTCAACAAGCTGCTTCCACCGTAGCTAACGAAGGGCAACGTTATTCCGGTTATGGGCATTAAGCCCAACGTCATCGAAATATTGATGCTTACTTGAACCGAAACAAGTGCTATCGTGCCTATTACAATCAGTTTACCGAAAGGCTCGGACACACGAGATGCTATTTCCGACAATCCGACGAGAAAAACCAAATAAAGAACAATTAAAGATATTCCTCCTATCACCCCGAATTTTTGAACGACCATTGAATACACAAAATCATTATGACAATGAGGAAAACGCCTTTTCCCCGTAAAAAAAGGCCCTGCGCCATCATCAAACCCGCTCAATCCTCCAGAACCTATCGCCATCTTGGAATGATAAAGCTGATATCCCTCGGGCTCCAAATACCAGCGACTAAGACGCTTCCCGGGATAAATTATTGACTTGAGAGTATCATGTTCGGACAGCAATTTTCGAACACTTGACGATTGCACAAGCACTCCCGCTATTCTTGCTCGCTGATAAGGTTTCAACAAAAAAAACAAGCCGGGAGAACATATCGTCATCAACAACACAATTACAATTATATCCCTGCCCCTAACACCTATTGCAAAAAGTATCATCAAAAGAGAAGGAAGCAACAACATAACCGTACCCAAATCAGGCTCCAACAATATTAAAACGACCGGAATCAGAGTAAACAAAAAAGGACCTAACAACGCTCTTAGACTGTAAACATTACGTTTAAACCGTAAAAATCTTGAAAGCGCCAAAATATACGCTACTTTAAAAAATTCCGACGGCTGAACTTGAATAAAACCCAATCGTATCCACCGAAACGAACCGTTTATATTCGGAAATATACGCCCGACAATCGATATGTATTTTCCTAGCCATCCGAAAATTAACACCGAAAACAACAACGCAACCGTTATCAAAAACAACAAATACGAATATCTTCCTATACGAAGATAATTCACCGAACGCAATATCAACGCCATCAACACCGAAAGACTTAGAAAAATAACATGCTTTAGAAAAACATTATCCGGCAAAAAGGGCAATTCCGCACCTTCTAATGTGTGAAGAACACTCAACCCGATACAAACAATCCCCGCTAGCGACAAAACAACCGCAAAGCTTCCGGGCGTCAACCCGAAAATCATATTAACCGTATAATTATTACGTGCCACCTTACAACCTATTAATCATACAACACGCTAGTTCAAATAACCCAATTCCTTACACTTCAACATAATTTGCTTGAACACCGGGCCAGCTGAATAGCCGCCGGATATTCCATACTCAATAAAGACTGATGCAACTATACGAGGACGATACGAAGACCCATATCCCACAAACCAGCCGTGCGCCAACGTCCTTCTTCTACCGTAAGCATCCATTCTGTCTTCCTCTTTCAAAACAGGAAACTTCAATACCCTATAACTTACATCCCTTTTGCGCAACTTATGTCTTTTCAAAAAATATTTTAAGCTATGCGAATATTCCAACATACTTTTTCCGCTTTTTTTATCTACATACGATATTTTATATATCCGCCGTGACGGTGCTTGAGCGCTTCCTGTTTTTCCCGCCAACCTTATCTCATCACAATGAACATAACGATATGCTGTCGCACCTTTCAGATTAACGGTTTTATCCATACCCTCCTTAGCCAATTCTATCGCCTTCTTAGAAAGCCCGACCTCGACAGCTTCAGGCAAACGTTCACCCACAAACAATTTAGGCGCCCGATATTCATTCGTCAACAACGCTTTCAACATAATCGCTGCCTGCACAGGCGTTACTAATAAATCTCCTTGGCCTATCGCAAGATTACGAGCATCCCCAACACTCATTCCTCTGCCCCATCGACGGACAAACCATTTCTGAGTGGGAACAAGACCGGCGCTATTTGAAACCGGAAAATATACCTTTTTTCCAAATCCGACACGACGATAAAGACGCGACAACTCATCTACTCCAATCAGCTCGCCCAAATGATAAAAATACACATCACAGCTATTGTATATCCCGCTAATCATCGACATATACCCGTGTCCTGGAGGAGGATACCAGCAGCGAAATCGTTTCATCTTTTCTGACAAATATCCCTTACATAAAAAACTCGTGTGAGGTGTAATTTTACCCAGCGTCAATGCCCATGCCGCTACGAGAGGCTTAACAATCGAACCGGGCGGATATCGACCTTGCAACGCTCTGTCAAACAATGGCAACCGCAAATAATCGTTACGCAATACCGGATAATCTTTTTGGAACCGTGAAAGATTATAAGACGGATACGAAGCTAATGCCAAAATGCTATTATTCTGCAAATCCACAACGACTGCTGCCCCTCCCGTCGCATAAGGCAGAGACTTAACTTGCCTGCTAAGCAACCTTTCGACAAATTCCTGTAACTCAACATCGACCGTCAAAATTATATCACGTCCGTCTTCCGCGGGAACTTTTATGCGAGGATTTTCTCCCAGCTCAACCCAGCCACGCCTTCCACGCAATATCTCATCACAGCTCTTTTCTATTCCGCTCAAACCTTGAAGCTCACCGGGCAGATATTCCTTATCCAATATTTCAAACGTTTTGGGAACCGAACCCGGAATACGCACTGTTCTTCCTATTATATGGCATAAAAGCTCGGGATATCTATACACCCGTTTAATTGCAGGCCTTATCATTACCCGATTATCATCTTCAAGCTTATTCCGCAATTCAATTGCTTTTTGTTCATCTATATCCCAAACAACGGGATGATACATTCGTTGCTCGATTATCGGATAATCAGCTTCGGGCATTTTACGTCTTATATAAGCAATGCGCCTTTGAATTATTTCCACAATTCTATCTCGCCTATCAAGCAACTCTGTCAAACTCACATCACAAACTCTACTCAGATTCTGCCAAAACTTCTGCCGTTCCTGCTGTATCATATAAGCAATCTGTTCTTGCGTAATTTTTGCATTTTTCCCGAGTTTTTTAATCAGCTCGCGCCTTTTCAACATCATCTCTCGTTTAAGCCACCATTTATCGGGGCACATCATAGGATAAAAAACTGTCAGCTCAAAGCATGGCTCATTCGAAACAAGCTCGACATGTCCTTTGCTTCCGCCACCGTACGCCAAAATCCTTCCTCTCTTAGCAGGAATAGGCCTAAACGGTATTTTAGGTTTGGACTCAGCTATTCCAAGCCAATGCTCATGTTCTACAATTCCTATCCAATACAGACGCAACACAAGCACCGAATCCAAAACAGCAACACACAGCAATATTATCTTAAGACGACGAGTAAACATTTTTAATTTTCATAACAAATTACAACATTGCAAACTATTACACTTATTATACAATTAAACACAACTTACGATGGCATTTATAGCTATCATACAAACATACAAAACGAAAACATAATGTAAATTTCCAACAAGTATCCGTTTTTATTCATAAGCTAAAATAGTTAAATCCTCAATCTTCAATCTCTTCAATAATCGCATCAAACGAACGATTTTCGCTGCTGCGAACAGAACAATTTACGCTTGTCATTGCGAGCGAAGCCGACAGGCGCAGCGCGACAATCTTTTTTTCTCAATCCGAAATCCTCAATCTCTTCTCTTTCAATCATCAATCATCAATCTGCAATCATCAATCTCTTCTTTTTCCGCAAGGGGCACGGGAAACAATTTTCGCTGTCTCAGCGTCTTTCGTCGCGAACAAAAACGGGCTGTGCCTGCGTCATTGCGAGCGAAGCCGACAGGCGCAGCGCGGCTGAAAGTGTACCGAAGGCATCCCGTTGGGACAGCCGGTGCAATCTATATTTTCCGTAGACTGTCGACCGTCGACCGTTGACCGTTTCTGCTCACGCCGCGAAGTTTCGCGAAGCGAAACGAAGCGCATAAACAGGCTTTAGCCCGCGAATAGATTATCGTTTTCGAAAGATACAAAAAAGCTGTCATATTTGCGCAGGAGAATTTAAAAACCGATAGGCTTGTCGCTGACGAGCCTTCGTCAACGACAAGCCTATTCCCGACAATCTCATCAAACAAACTCTACTGTTCAATCAAAAAACTTTGTTTTTGACAAACCTGATTCCTTATAAGGTGTACCTGTAAAGTAAGGCTGAACTTGCACATAATCTACATAAAACTTTCCAACGTTTCTTAAATCTACATTAGTTGCATGGATTTGAAGTGTTATCATCGAACTGGTACGCTTAGGCTTAAATATAACACGAAACCTGTTCCAATAAGCGGTTACTTTTTGTTTTTTTGTGTTTTGGCTATCCCCTGTTTTCAAGAAATTTCGTCGTTTTGTTGAAACTTCTATCCGCGAATCAAGGATGTTCGCATCAGCCAATTTGATTTTTAACGGATAAATCGCCTTACGCTTAAGTGAAAATACGTAACATTCCGCTTGATATATTGTGCACGGTTTGAGATTGTTAATTTTTTGCGAAACAAGAATATTAGTTATCGGTGTTACACATAAACCTTTGTGACCGAAAGGAA
>CAZKNI010000169.1:0-2661 GCA_964554055.1 uncultured Phycisphaerae bacterium
TGGCAATCGAATCGGGAAAATCGCCGTCCGCTCCTATTATTATCGCGCCGAACACCGCTATTCCGCATTTATGAAAAGTATCTATCAGCTCTTTGTAATGCGACAAACTTTTTTGATTAAGCTTTTTCTGATATTGCAAGAGACTCTCTTCGTCAAAGCTTTCAAGCCCAACAAGCATCGCCCGACAGCCAGCTTTATAAGCTAATTGTAATGCTTCCGGGTCTTCGCCCATATTAATGGACGTCTGAGAAAACCAAAGACGCTTTTTCCCATGCTTGATAATCGCCCTAAGCAGTTCTTTACTCCATTCCGCTTGCTTTTTGGTAACGCCGAAAAAATTATCATCGACAACAAATACAAAATTTTTCGGAATCGAATTCCATTCATCGACAATGGAGCTTATGCTTCGCCTACGAATTCTCGGACCGTTAAATTTTGTAACGGAACAAAACTTACATTGAATAGGACACCCCCTCGATGTCTGAAGCGATGCAACATGATATTTCCCGTTAACCGGCGATTTTCTTTGATTAGCTCTTCCATTTTTATCGCCTAACTCGGGCAATTTATCGACTTTATATCGTTCCTTAAGTCTGCCGGATTGAAAATCATCCAAAATCATAGGCCAAAGTTCGTCAGCTTCACCTATTACAACGCTATCGAAATAAGGCTGAGCTTCTTCGGTACACATCGAAGCATGTATTCCGCCAAATATCGTCGGAATCTTCAATTCGCGACACATATTGGCAATTTCGTATGCACGAGCAGCCCCGCTCGTCATAGCTGTAACGCCTACGAGGTCATAATCACCTTTAGAGAGAATCTCATAAGTTTTATCCGAACCGAAAATTTCGTCACAAATATCGACATGATGTTCACTCGGAGTACATTGCGCAAGCACCTGTAAACCTAATTGAGGAATACGAGTGCTTACGGTATGATACCCGGGCGTATTTCTCGCTATCGGATTAATCAAAAGAATACGCATAACAAAAACCCTTCAAAGCGTAATTCTATGCCTGCCAAAATCAAAGTCAAATTAATATTTCGCTTTTAATTTCAGCTACGCCTAAAATCAAAAATAACGTTATTGACAAATCCTATTTTCTTCGAACGCTCTTGTTTAGCTCTTTTACAATGTATTCGGAAAGCCGCTTTCGCGGAATAAGTTTGCTCTGTAAAAAATATTCTAACTCTTGTAACGGAACATAATTTTTCATTGCACTCTTTACAGCTTCGGAAATCCGATTAAAATTCGAAATAAGCAACTTGTTCTCTTTCAAAGCATCTTGCAATGCCTTTACATTTATCCTGCCGTCAGGCTGAGGATAAAAAAATTCCAAATGCTTAAGGTTACAAGAAAATTTATCCGCCCACTCTTGCAAGTTTACAACGGAAGAATATATATCCCATAAAGGAATATTTTTCACACAATTTTTTTCAGGCGTAACCGTACCGTAAATTTTACGTTTGGCAGCTTTCGTGTCTTTTATACAATCAAGTTTTCCTGTCCTGAGCGCCTTCATACAAACAGCAAGGCTGTCCCAACATACTTCGAGAGGCTCACAGCAAGCACCCGAAGTAGAATATCTCGACCAAGCTGTCAAGACATAACCCTGAAATTTATATTTATCCATTATTTGCTTCCACAACAGCGTATTCTCCGCTCTTACATCAATTTTAGGAAACAACGCAACAGGCCCGTCCGCTCCTTTATACGCACCTGCCGCCCAACAACCTATACCTATCTCGTTACATTTACGGATATTCTCAGGCTTAACAAATTCATTTAACCGCTTTTCATCGTTCGTATAACTCCAAAACATCAAATCGACTCTACCTGCAAGCTCACGCACATGAGATGCCGACATTTCCCGCAACATATCATGCCAAATAATAGCTCTTACGCCTACCGAATTAACTTGCTCGAAAAGCGGATTCATATGATAAAGAAATAAATCTTCCTTGCTATTAGCTTCAACAAATCGCCTACATTTTCGGCAATGACCCAACGACCAAACTTCATCGGCACCGAGATGAAAATATTTTAACCCAAACGGAAGATGCACTTCCAAAACATCCGCTATCATATCCGATATTACTTGCCGAGATTGCGGATAAAGCGGACAAATATCACGAGGATCATCCTTTAACTCTCGCATATTCTTATATTTATCTTTCATCAACAAGCTTTCGAGATGACCGAAAGTCTGAATAAGCGGAATCACCGTAATCCCATGCTTGCGCGACTGTCGCAAAAACTCTTTTATCGTTGCCAGCGAATACGTATAATGCGCTTTCAATTCGGGAAAATGACGATAAGGAAATGTATCTTCCCATTCCACGAGAATACTGTTCAAGCCAAAAGATGCAAACATTTCGGGTAATTCGCACAATCGTTTAGGTGTTGGCGGAAGACCCTTTAAGTCGAGATGTACTGTTTTATAAAATTTGTTATTCAATGCCATTTGATTATCTCCTACGAAAACACAGAAAGGATTTAGCGAAGTTCCACTTCTCGCCTGCCGCGAGTAATTCGTCCAATCTTATAAACCGTTTCGCCATAATTCGAAAGCTGAGCCATAATAGAATCGGCAAAAGCCGGCCTGACAATCAATATCATGCCTATTCCCATATTAAACACCTTAAACATTTCCTTCT
>CAZKNI010000170.1:0-6645 GCA_964554055.1 uncultured Phycisphaerae bacterium
GCGTTGAGGCATGATGCAATAAGCAACTTTATTGGAACGCGTAACGCTGCAATACGAATCAATCATCAATCTTCAATCAACAATCATCAATTTTCAATCTCTTCTGTTCTTGTGAGAAATGCGGGCTAAGAAAAGAGCAAAAACGAAGAATTATACCGGTAAGCAAATAAACGTCAATTATTTTCAACCGGAATGAGTTTCAATTTTACGCCGACTTTATACATCCCGACAGAAGGTGTACAGTGAACAACATTTCCTTCGAGTTCTACTTCTCCGCTATCGGTTTCTATACGTATAATAAGCTTTTGGTCGCGTTGAAATTTTTGTTTCGTCATAAATCCAAGGCCGCTAACGGAGATATCTTTTGTTGTAATATAAATCGGCTCGCAACATTTTTGCGAATCGACATTTACCTTACCGTCTGTAACATACACTAATCGCCATTGTTTACGTTTGATTTCCGATGCCCCTTTCTGATTAGTTAGCGCATACAATTCATCTATGAATTTTTGCATTTGCGATGTTGTTTCAATTCGAAGCTTTGTTTGCATGATATTCTGCCCTCTTATAGATTTCTCTTAGCTGTTGCTACAATAAATTTTTTTTGCCTCTTTTTTATTTTATCGGCTTGTTCGATAGAGTTCTTAACAGAATATTTTTATGAATAAAAACGGAACGGAAACTTTATCATCAAAAATTTCCGTTCCGGTGATAATCCGATAACTCGCATTTACAATAACGAATTTTGTTTATTTACACAAATCCGCTTTACCGGCGCAGCCAAGAACTTCGACCTTATGCGCCACAACGCCTTTAACAGCTTCTCTTCCCGGGCCAAGATACTTGCGAGGGTCAAACTCTGCGGGAGACTCTGCAAAAACCTTTCTAATAGACGCTGTCATCGCAAGACGTAAATCCGTATCTATATTGACTTTACAGACGCCCGTCGTCTTGGCCGCTTGAGAAATCGCATCTTCGGGAACGCCCATTGCATTAGGCATCTGCCCGCCATATTTGTTGATGATATCTATAAATTCTTTCGGAACCGAGCTACTCCCGTGCATAACAAGCGGAAAATTCGGAAGCCTACGCGTAAGCTCCTCTAACAAATCGAAAGCAAGTTTCGGCGCTTTTTTAAATTTATACGCTCCGTGACTCGTTCCGCAAGCGACGGCAAGACTGTCGCAGCCTGTCTTTTCGACAAACTCAACAGCTTGGTCAGGGTCTGTCAAAAATTTATGCAAGTCCTCTTCCGCAACGCCAACAACATCTTCTTCTATTCCGCCAAGTCTGCCAAGTTCAGCTTCTACCGATACATACGGGTCTTTACTGTGTGCATAATCGCAAACTTTTTTTGTAAGAGCTATATTTTCTTCGTAAGGCAGATGCGAACCGTCAATCATCACCGATGTAAATCCTTCGTCGATACATTCTTTGCATAACTCAAAAGAATCGCCATGATCAAGGTGAACAACAATAGGAATATCCGTTTCCGAAACAGCTACATCTATTAGGGCACGTAAATATTTCATATTTGCATATTTTCTTGCACCTTTTGAAATTTGCAGAATTAACGGGGATTTTTTTTCCGTTACGCCACCTATAATACCTTGGAGCAATTCCATATTATTAACATTAAACGCACCGATTGCAAATCCGTTCTTGTGAGCAGCTGAAAACATTTTTCTCGTGTCAACTAAAGGCATTTGTCTTCTCCCAAATAAATTGATTACACTTAATCGTTCCTATTCCCTTTACAAATTACAACATTGGTTTTATAAACACCAAAACCCGATTATATCCGTTCCTGATTCACTGTCAAATCATTTCAACACAAAATATCAGTGATTATAAGCTGCGTGCAATTTGCAAGCGAACATGGCTTGGAGAATAGCCGAATTTTCGTTTGAACGCCACCGAAAATGCAAATTCGTTATTATAGCCACACAATTCCGCTATGGATTTTAGTTGGAGACGGCTTGAACCCAACAGATAATATCCATATCTCATTCTCATATCTGTCAAATAACGCATAGCGGAACAGCTGAAATATTGCTTACAAAGCCGATTAAAATGGCCAGCGGAATATCCCGACAATTTTGCAATCCGCTCAAGCGACCAATCGGCATTTAGGTTACATTCTATTTTTTGCCAAACTTGTCGGACGATTTTTTCGCTCTCGCTAATGACGGGATTTCTTCTTCCCGCTAACAATCTCTTTAGCAATACGGAAAGATAAGATTCTTTTGCCCTTCGTGCTTCGTCAGCTAAATATTTGTTGTCAGAAATTTCATGCATCAATTGTTGTGTTTCTTCTTTCAATAATAATGTATATTTCGTTCGTATCACTTTTACATCTGTGTTCAAACTCGTTTCATGCTGTTTTCCGCTATCAAAAAGATGAAACCAAACAATATCCCAGCGTTTTGATTTTCCAAGCTCATATTTATAAATCGAATGTTTCGGTGCAATCAGAATATCATTCTCTTTCAGTGTTTGAATTCCCGAATACAATGTTAATTGCCCTTCTCCCTTTGTCGTTGCCAAGATAAGAGTAAACGAAGACGGAACTCTGCCTATGCAATATTTTCCTTCAAGCCTGCTTATGCCCGCTAATGTTACGCCTGTTTGTTCGAGCGGACCGTTATCGAGCAAAGGGACAAATTGCTCTCGACATCGCCTATCGATAATGTGCATTTCACAAATGTCTTTGTTCGCTTCAGACATTGAATATATCCCTAATATCGCTTAAAATCGCAAAATAACAAATTCTGATATTTAGAAAATGTTTATTATACAAATTTTGAAAGGATAACGAAATGACAAATTGCCAAAGACCCGAATATCCCCGTCCGGACTTCTCAAGAGAGCAATGGATTAATCTAAACGGAACATGGGAATTCGAATTCGACCCGGGCTGTTCAGGAAAAGAGCGAAATCTCTTTGAAGCGGGAAAATTTAATAAAGAAATAATTGTTCCTTTTTGTATGGAAAGCTCCCTAAGCGGTATCAATTATAAAGATTTCATGCCCGCTATCTGGTATCGACGAACCTTTACCCTTCCCGAAGACTGGAAAAACAAAAATGTAATTCTCAACATAGGAGCTTGCGACTTTTTTACGAGAATCTATGTTAATGGAAAAGAAGCCTTCACGCACAAAGGCGGATATACTCCTATTCGGTGCAACATAACGAAATTGCTCGTTTCGGGAAAAAATATCATAACGATTGAAGTCCAAGATGATATTCGAACCGGTCTTCAGCCAGCTGGCAAACAATCCGATAAATTTTACTCTTACGGGTGCAGCTATACCCGCACAACAGGTATTTGGCAAACAGTTTGGCTCGAAGCTGTTCCGTCAACATATATCGAAAACTTCAAACTCGAGTCCGATATAGATAATGCTCGTTTGATAATTTCCGTAAAGACAGCGGGAGACAATCGACCTGCAACAATATCTGCAGACATCTCGGCACACGGAAAATCGATAGCAACAGCTTCCGCAAAAATTGCGAACAATATAGCTATTTTTACTCTTGATTTACCTGAACAAATTCTTTGGTCGCCTAAAAATCCTTTTTTGTATGACATAAAGCTAAAACTCGAATCTGCGAGCGGAATTGACATCGTAAACTCATATTTTGGTATGCGAAAAATTCATATCGAAAACAGAAAACTTTATCTCAATAACGAAGAATTTTATATGCGTCTTGTGCTTGATCAAGGATTTTATCCGGACGGAATTTACACCGCTCGAAGCGATGACGATTTGCGCAAAGATATCGAACTTTCTTTAGCTGCTGGCTTTAATGGCGCAAGATTGCACCAAAAAGTGTTTGAGCCGCGATTTCTTTACTGGGCGGACAAATTGGGATATATTGTCTGGGAGGAAGCAGGCAGCTGGAAATGTCATTTCGATAATCCTTTGGGAGTCGCAAATTTCATCGACGAATGGCTTGAAGTGCTCCAACGCGATTATAATCATCCCTCTATTATAGGCTGGTGCCCGCTAAATGAAACTTCTCGCCCTCATCAGACAGGCTCTTTACCCAAATGGCTACATTATCATCTATATCAAATCAACAAGACGATAAATCCAAATAGGCTGGCAATCGACACTTCCGGATACATACATTATCAGAACGTTCCAAGCGATTTGTATGATGTTCACAATTATCACACACCGGAGACACTTGAAGCTGACTTATCGCCGCTTAAAACAGGCAATTGGCAACAAGCCTTCAAAAATTGCCCGCAAGACGTTCCGTATGACGGGACAAATCCCTATTTTGTAAGCGAGTTTGGCGGGATTTGGTGGAATCCCAAAAGCACCGGTAACGATTGGGGCTATGGCGATAGGCCTAAAAGCGAGCAAGAATTTTTGGACAGATATTACAAAACATTTAAAGTCCTTTTCGATAATCCGGGTATATGCGGCTGGTGCTACACTCAACTTTACGATATAGAGCAAGAAGCGAACGGCATATATTATTATGATAGAACCGTTAAATTTTCAGCTGACATTCAGAAGCAATTAACAAAAATCACACAAGGAAATATTAAAACATTGACATTGACTAAAAAATAACCTGAAAATTTATTGACTCTAACAATAATATTTTATAGGATAAAGGGCTATTGACAATTTGGGGGTGTAGCTCAGTCGGTAGAGCAACGGCCTTTTAAGCCGTAGGTCCTGGGTTCGAGTCCCAGCGCCCTCATTTACACCTTAATTCAATTAAATTGCGGGGGATAATATTTTTTTAAAATCTTTAAAATACAATATTCAGATGTAGAATATATAATATATCACTTGCAATTGATAAACATTGCAGTTATTACCCGATTGTTGTATTATTATATGTTATAATGGAATTATAGGCCCCGCTTAATATTTGTTTAGGAGGCTTTATGCTGACCTTTATGGATTTTTTCATTTCGTCCAAACATTTTAAATTCGTTATATATTCAATTCTTGCGATAATTCCCATATTGTTAATTTCAGGATGCCCGAGTCCGCCCAATCCGGGCCAATTTTACACGCTTACAACTCAAATAACGGGGCAAGGAATTGTAAGCCCTTCGGGCGGAAGTTATCTGTCGGGAACGGTCGTAACATTGCGCGCTGTTCCTTCTGCCGGCTGGTCTTTCGATCACTGGGAAGGCGACTTGACGGGAAATGACAATCCGAAAACAATTACAATGACAGCAAATATAACAGCTATTGCTGTTTTCGCTGCCCCTAATACGAATCACGCACCGCAAGCTTACGACCTTTCCGTAAGCACTGAACGAAACAATTCCGTGAACGTTACACTTGTAGCTGACGACCGGGATAGCGACCCGCTAAGCTATCAAATAGTCAACAATCCGCAGCACGGAACACTCTCGGGCTCGTTGCCAACGGTTACGTATAATCCGACGTTCGGATATATAGGTCCGGACAGTTTTACATATCAAGCTAATGACGGACACGCAAACAGTAACACAGCTACCGTAAATATTGTTGTTACCGAACCCGCTACTCTCGGATGGGCAAGGACATTCGGGGCACCTAATACGGATATGATTCGCGATGTAGCTGTTGGACCGAATGGAAATATTTACGTCGTAGGCGAGTTTCAAGATGTCGTCGATTTCGACCCGAGTTCAGCTACTGCACTGTATAGAAGTGCCGGTCAGCGAGATGCTTTTCTTGCAAAATTTTCTACAAACGGAACATTTCAATGGGCCCGAACAATTGGCGGACAGCTTGATGATATAGCATACAGCGTATCTGTTGACGGAAACGGTAATATTTACATAACGGGAAGCTTTCAAGCTACGATTACGGTCGATAGCAATACGGGAACAATAGAGCAAAGTCGCGGCGGAAAAGATATTTTTCTTTGTAAATTTTCACCTGCAGGTTTGCTAATTTGGTCTCACTCAATCGGTGGCCCTGGCGACGATGAAGCCTTCGCAAGTTCGGTCGATGCCTATGATAATCTTTATATAGGAGGATATTTCGAGCAATCTGTCAATTTTGACCCGACTTCAGGCAGCGATACAAAAACATCTTCAGGTCAAAAAGATGCCTTTTTGTCAAAAATAATCACATCGACCGGAACGTATGGCTGGACTGTTATTTTCGGCGGACCCGGAGCGGATGACGCTGTTACCGGTATAGCAGGCGATAATACGGGCAATATGTATATAGCCGGATATTTCGGCGATTATATCGCACTCAATCCCGACGGAACATCGGGACGAATAAATACAAAGGGCAACAGCGATGCTTTTATTGTCAAACTTAACGGCAATCATAGCTATATCTGGGGTTATACGGTTGGAGGAGCAGGAGACGACAGAGCTTTGGGCATAGCAAGCACGGATGTAGGAAATGTTGTATTTGTGGGCTATTTCGAACAGACGGTTGACCTTGACCCGACATCTTCCGCCAATTTGGTAAATGCTTCGGGCGGAACGGACGGATTTATAATAGCAATAAATGCAACAGGAAATTATCTCTGGTCGCAGCAAATAGGGGGCTCCAGCGACGATTTGATTATGGATGTAGCGATAGAAGACAATACAAGCAATATTTATGTGGGGGGCGGATTCACAGGTACTGTCGATTTCGATTTTTCATCGGCACTCGACCA
>CAZKNI010000171.1:0-2794 GCA_964554055.1 uncultured Phycisphaerae bacterium
TGGGGTAAGCGCTTAATCCTGAAAATTTCAGCTTTCCGGAACAAGCTTTTGACTTTGAAGTTTTAGGGCTTGACAATCCACAATCCGAAATCCGCAATCCGAAATCTCTTCAGCCCGTGCCTGCGAAATGCAAAAGAAAGAAATGCAAAATTTCGTCAGAACCACCAAGCTTGTCCGGACTGTTCTTTTATCATTACGCTCTTAAGATACGCAACTGCTTTTTCAAATCCTTCCTGAACACTCATCAAACTGTCTTCGTGTTCTATGCTTAATACGCCGTCGTAACCTTTTGTCCTCAACATAGAGATAAAAGGTTTCCAAAATTCGTCGCCATGCCCATAGCCAACTGTCCTAAATACCCAGCTGCGCTCTCCGACAAGTCCGTAATTTTTTGTATCGAGATTACCGTTGATTCCGGAATTATGCACATCGATAGCTGTATCTTTTGCGTGTACGTGGAAGATACATTTTGCATCGCCCAAAACTCTTGCCGATTCAATCGGGTCGATTCCCTGCCAGAAAAAGTGTGACGGATCCAAATTTGCTCCAAGCTGTTTCCCGCATTCCTTGCGAAGCTTTAATATCGTTTCGGTATTATATACCGAAAATCCAGGATGTGCTTCGAATGCAACTTTGACTCCGTTATTAGCGGCAAATTTATTTTGCTTCGACCAGTAAGGAATAAGCACATCGTTCCATTGATATTCTAAGATTTGCTCGTAATCCGGAGGCCAAGCGCATGTTACCCAATTGGGCGTCTTATCCTGTTTCGAACCGCCCGGACATCCGCTAAAAGTTATTACAATATTCGTTCCTAATTTTTTCGCCAATCTGACAGCGATTTCAAAATCTTTATGATGTTCGTTTGCTATCGACTTATCCGGATGTACAGCGTTTCCGTGAACAGCTAACGCGGAGACAACAAGTCCGCGTTTTTTGACAGCGTCTTTGATTTTTGTTTGCAGGGTTTTGCTTTTCAAAACGTCAGCGGGATTGAAAAAGGGCTTTCCGGGATATGCGCCAACAGGCAACTCTATTGCATCAAGCCCCATCGATTGACAATAATCCAAAGCTTTTTCAAATCCCATCGAACCCAAACCTGCGCCCATTACTCCGAGTTTCATAATTGAGTCCTCCAAAAATCAGATATGCGTTATAACTATATTTCTTACTTTCTTCACAATTTCAAAATATTGTTCAATGTCTTCTGTTTCTTCTTCACCAGCGGGAAACATAGCTGGATACCTAAAATCTACTGCATATAAAGTCATATCACCAAAATCAATATTTCTAAACTCCTGTTCTATATCGGCACACATTTCTTGCAGATACTCAAGATTGTGAGTTTTAGGAAATCGAATTTGTTTACTTATAAGAAACGCCTTTAGGTATTTCTCCGTAGCTTGTTGGAGGAGAAATCCGATTTGCGCCCATAATCTTTTTTCTCGTTCTGCGATTAGACGAGCCGCCCGTAAGTCCTCATCTGCTTTGTCTATCCATATTTGGGGATTTAAGCCATTTTTCATTATAATTCTATTCCGGTTTCGAGTGCTTCTGATACTATCGTCCAGTAATATTCTGCAGATTTTTTTACCATATTAGGAGTTCTTATTATAGCGTCAACTGGAATACGATGCTGTGCTAAAGATTTTCTTATTTTTTTGCTTATGTTCCATAGCTTTTTTCGAGGCATTTCACTATCAACTATTACTAAAATATCATAATCACTGTGTTCATCGGACAATCTTTTTGCTCGTGAACCAAAAAGAATAATCCTTGCGTTTGGGACTATTTCCCGAACGCATTTGTTTATTATTTCGATGTTCGGATCGTCTAAAACTTTACTCATTTTACACTTTTGACTTTGACCCATTTTTTAGTTTTAGCTGATATGAGGGCTGCTTCTAATACTCCTTGAGTTTTAAGCGCGTCTGCAAAATCGGGCATAGGAACTTCGGGCTTTTTGTCGCCCAAAATTCTGCAAATGTCCGCAGCCATATTGACAAATCCGTGCTCATATCCGATTATATGAGCTTCGGGCCACCAAGCGTAATAATACGGATGAACATCAGGCCTTGTTACAAGGATATTAGTCCAGCCTTGTAAATGTTTTGGAGCTGTCGCATCGAAAACATCAGCTCGTTCATACGTTCGAAATTGAAATACAAAGAGCCTTTCTCTCCATTGATTTCTATCTGATTAGCGTTTTTCCGTCCGGTAGCCAAACGCGTAGCTTCGAAACTTGCAACTGCACCGTTACTCATCCGTCCGATGAATAATAAAGCGTCATCAACGGACGATTTCCCTTTCTTTTTCGTTCCCGGAATCGTCCTTTCTTTGATGAAAGTTTCCGCTAATGCCGAAACTTCAACAATTTCCGAACCGGTAATAAATCTTGCCATATCAATAATATGTGCGTTCAAATCGCCATGTGCTCCCGAGCCAGCGTGCTTTTTCACAAAACGCCAAAGCAATGGCGTATCCTCTTTGCCCCATTCTTGCAAATATTGCGCTCTTACATGATAAATTCGCCCTAATCTTCCTTCTTGGACAATCTGCCTCGCTAAAGCGACAGCGGGACATCGGCGATAATTGAACCAAACAAACGTAGGCTTTCGGGCTTTTTTCGCTTCTTGTGCCATTTTCTTTGCGGATGCCCACGTATCAGCTAATGGCTTTTCGCATGCAACTGCTTTTCCTGCTTTTAATGCCTCTATCGCCATCGGAGCATGCAAATCATTGGGAGTGCCAATATCGACAAGATCAATCTCGGGAGAAGCTATAACTGCTTTCC
>CAZKNI010000172.1:0-16946 GCA_964554055.1 uncultured Phycisphaerae bacterium
CATTATATTACGGCTCGCGATGCGACAGATATAATCTCAAAAAGACATCCGTCAAAAAAGAAATACCCGATTTATTCAGGGAACGCCAAAAACTGCTCGAACAATATTCGCGAATAAAAAGAAAGGCGACAGGAACGAAAAAAACAATAGGCCTGCCTCTTACTCTGAGCAATTATCAGCTATTGCCGTATTGGGGAACTTTCTTCGATGAATTGGGAATCGAACCCATTATAAGCTCACCTTCAACCAAAAAGCTTATCCGTCGCGGAGTAGAAGTCGTTTTATCTCAGCCTTGTTTTCCCGTAAAGGTAGCGCACGGACATATACTTGATTTGATAGACAAAAAGCCCGATTATATTTGGCTGCCAAGCATCGTATCGATGGAACGGGAAGAACCTAACATCAACAATCAGCTATGTCCTTATGTCCAAACAATTCCTTATCAAATTAAAGTAGCAATCGACCCTGACAAATACAATGTTAAAATGCTATCGCCATATATCCGTTTTCAAGACGGAAGAAAAGAGCTTATTCGCTCGTTAATGCCTCTTTGCGATGAACTTGGCGTAACCAAATCACAAATAGAACACGCTATTGACGAGGCAGACAGAGCACAAAAGGAATTCGAACGAGCATGTATAGAAAGAGGCAATGAAATCCTTAATAATCTTACTGAAAACGACAGAGCAATGATTTTAATCTCTCGTCCGTATAACGGATGCGACCCGGGCGTAAGTCTCGATATTCCCGGAAAATTACGGACGTTAGGCGTTTTAACGATACCGATGGACTTCCTCGACCTGTCAAAAGTAACTTCGCAGGTACGCTATCAAGCTAAAGACGGAATATATTGGAAATATGGCCAGCGAATAATAAAAGCTGCAAAAATCGTGAGAAATGACCCGAGATTGTATGCTATTTATCTCTCGAATTTTAGTTGCGGACCGGATTCGTTCATAACAACCTTCTTCAAAGACTTGATGAACCCAAAACCTTGCTTGATGTTGGAAATAGACGAACACAGTGCAGACGCAGGAGTCGTTACAAGATTAGAAGCTTTCCTTGAATCGTTAAAAAATGCAAACATCGACAAGATTGAGCCATTAACCGATGACAAACTCGCTATTCCCAAACATGATTGTAGCAATCGAACAATATATATCCCGTGGATGGGAGATCATTCTTATGCATTAGCGGCAGCATTCCGCGCCTGCGGTCAGCCCGCAGAAGTTTTGCCTTTAGCTGACCAGGAAACTCTCGAACTTGGAAGACGATACACAACGGGCAAAGAATGCCTGCCTTGCATCGTTACAACAGGAGATATGTTAAAGAAAGTGCAATCACTCGGAAATGCAGCTGAAAGAGCAGCTTTCTTTATGCCGGGAGGCTCGGGGCCATGCAGATTCGGACAATATAATTGCTTACATCGACTTGTGCTTGATGAAATAGGCGTTGCAAATGTTCCGGTAATTTCGCCATCGCAAGACAAAAGCTTTTATGAAGACTTTAAGCAATTCAAAAAAGACCCGACGCGTATCGCATGGGCGGGAATATCAGCTATCGATGTATTATTTAAAGCTTTACTTGCAACTCGACCTTACGAGATAACATCCGGACAAACGGAAGAGGTTTACCGCAAATATGTAAACTTAATTTGTCAAACAATTGAAAAAGGCGGACAAGAAAATGACATTTACGAAATAATGCAACAATCAGCTGACGAATTTGGGAAAATCAAAGTCGATAAATCACAAAAAAAGCCACACATCGGAATTGTAGGTGAAATATATGTAAGAAGTCATGTTTTCAGTAACGATTATTTAATAAAGCGTCTTGAAGCTCTCGGTGCTCAGGTCTCGCTAGCAAGTTTTACGGAATGGATGTATTACACAAATTTCACTCGTAAAAGGACAGCTAAGCGAGAAAAAGAGTTCAAGAGCTTACTTATCAATTGGCTAAAAGACAAAATACAGAAAAAAGTGGATAAGCAAATATCTGACCCATTCAGCAAAATATTTCCGCATATACAAGAGCCCCCTATCGAAGAAATAATCGAACTAGCAGCTCCTTATATACACGATAGCTTCGAGGGCGAAGCGGTGCTTTCAGTAGGAAAAATGATAGAATATCATCGCATAGGAATCGACGGCGTCGTCAATGTCGGACCGTTTAGCTGTATGCCTTCTACGATTGTTGCAGGTGTAATGAAAAAACTCTCTAACGACCTCGACGGTATGCCCGCGATAACAATAACGTTCGACGGACAAGGCGACCCGACTCTCGACACGCGATTAGAAGCATTCGTCGACCAAACACGAGCATATCAACTTAAACGCCTACATCGAACGAAAATTTTAGAGCCTGTATCATAAATTTGAAGCAACAATTGCAAAATTCGTCAAAACAAGTCAATAAGCTCACAATCGCTACGATTGCTTTGACAATCGTAGCGATAATTTTTGCTGACAAACCTAAATCTATCTTCTCTCAAGTTTATATCCCAAAAAATTCTCAAAAAACAATCCTCAAAAGCGTAAAGGTTACTCTTCCTCCAAAAGGAAAATTTTATCACGGAGTATTTCCGGGCGGAAAAACAGGCGATGAAGACGACATCACAATATACGACGTTAAAAAATATCAATATTATTCGGGGAAAAAAGTCGCTTGGATATATTTTTCTCATAATTGGGTTAAAAGCAAAAAATTTCCGAAAAGAACCTGCGAATGGATTAGAAAAATCGACTCGATTCCCTTTATTAGGCTGATGCTACGTTCATCAACCGAGGAAGATTATCACGAAAAAGTATATACACTCAAAAATATAATAAACGGAAAATTCGATAATGATTTAAAAAATTGGGGAAAGTCAGCGGCAACATTCGAAACTCCTTTAATCGTCGAATACGGAACGGAATGTAACGGTGAATGGTTTGCGTGGAACGGCAAACACAACGGCGCCGATACAAAGCAAGCATTTGGAGATAAAAACAAAGCGGACGGTCCGGAACGATTTGTCGCAGCATTTAGACACATCGTTAACGTCATTCGTAATGCAGGAGCAACAAATATTACATGGGTCTTTCATATAAACGCTGAAGATGTCCCCAAGACACAATGGAATAGATTCGAAAATTATTATCCGGGCAACGATGTTGTTGATTGGATAGGCATCAGTATTTATGGCACTTTGACTCCTTCTGACGATGATGTAAAAAGTTTTCGTGAACAAATGGATAAAGCTTACGATAGGCTAACAAAATTAGCTCCCGACAAACCTATTGTTATTTTAGAGTTTGGCTGCTGTGCCAACAACCCTATTATTAAGCCCGAAATATGGGCGAAAAACGCCCTGCAAGATATTTTCGCTAATCGTTGGAAAAGAGTAATAGGTTTTAGCTGGTGGAACGAACGCTGGGAAAATGACGACAATCCCGAAAACGATACAACGATGCGATTAGAAGACATACCGAAATTAGCTAAGACTTTTCACGAAATTTTACAAATCAATGCACACAAAATCGTCTGCAAGCCCAAAACAAGATAAATCCTAACCTGCTATTACAGTAAAACTTTCTTTCGAAGCTGACATAGCCAAGAAAATTTAAAGATTTTTAATCGCAAGAGAGCTGATTGTTGTGTTCTTGCTTGAACGGAAGTGAGTTCATTCGTATGTGAAGACAAATTATAAATTTGCAAAATGCAAATTTTTCAGCTAACAATTTTGGCGTAACGTAAAAACAAGATTGCCGCGCTGCGCCTGACAGCTTCGTTCGCAATAACGCTGCGCAGCTGCGAAAACGCTTGTTTGATGCGATTATCGAGAATAGGCTTGTGGCTGACGAAGATTCGTCAGCCACAAGCCTATCAGCTCTTAAATTCTCCCGCACAAATATGACAGCTTTTTTGTGTCTTTCGAAAACGATAATCTATTCGCAGGCACAGCCCGCCTTTGCTCGCGTCGGGAGATGCAGCGACGGCGAGAGTTGTTAGCTTGAAGGCAACGAAACATTTCTCGCAGGCACAGCCTGTTCTTACTTGCGGCGAAATACGCTGTGAGCAGAACAATACATTCGTCATTGCGAGGAATGAGCTCGAAGAGCGAATGACGCGGCAATCTGTTCTTTTCAATCAACAATCTTCAATCCTCAATCATCAATCCCTTCAGCCCGCATTTGCTCGCGACGAAAGATGCTGCGGAAGCGAAAATTGCAAATTCGAAATTGTCGCGTTTGCTGAAATTATGAAAACAAGAAATAATCGGCACATTCGCATATTCGGATACGCTCTAATATACAAAATATAATCAGCTGATTTTGACAGCATTGCGTTATAAATCAACAGCGGCATAACTTGCTTTCCCGAAAATTAAAATGTAAACAAAATCGCTTTTCAGGAATTAGATTGCCGCGCTCAGCCTTCGGCTTCGTTCGCAATGACGAGCGCAGGCAAAGCCTGTACTCGCTCGCGACGAAAGATGCTGTGACGGCGAGAGTTGTTCCCCGCGAATAAGCTTGAAGGCAACGAAACATCTTTCGCAGGCGGAGCTTGTTCTTGTGAGGAATGCAGGCTAATCATTTTTTGTATTATTTTTTTGTATTATAACGTAATTATACGACAATTATTTTTACTCTTGGCAAAGCATTTAAAAAATGTCGGCCATAAGATTTTGTTATGATACGATTGTCGAGAACGACGACAATACCTGTGTCAGTCTTGCTGCGAATAAGTCTGCCAAAGCCCTGCTTAAACTTTAAAACAGCTTCGGGCAATTGAAATTCGGTAAATGCGTTTCCGCCCTTTCTGTTTATTTGATTTATTCTTGCCTTTATTAAAGGTCTATCGGGAACAGCAAATGGCAATTTGACAATGATAACATTCGAGAGAGCATCGCCAACGACATCGACCCCCTGCCAAAAGCTATCCGTGCCAAACAAAATAGCTTTTTCTGTTGTTTTGAAAGCTTGTAACATCTCGAATCGTTGAATCGCGGAATCTTGACCTTGAACAAATAAAGTAAATCCGTTCTCGGTGCAAAAGCTTTTTAGCATATCGGATACTCGATGCATCATTTGATAGCTTGTAAAAAGAACAAAGGCTCTTCCCGATGTTTGCTTGAGATATTTCTTCATGGCATTACAGGCGGCATTTATAAAATTTTCACTGTCAACGGGCGAAGGCAGGGATTTTTCAATATAAAGCGTAACTTGATTATAATAATCAAAAGGCGATTCAATTATCATTTCGTCATAATCGTCAAGGCCAAGCCGATTGGCAATATATCTAAAGCCATCATTTTTGCTGATGCTTAACGTTGCAGACGTTAATATTACGCTCGAAAGTCTGTCGAACATAGCATCTCTAAGATAATGGCTAACGTTCACAGGTGCAGCACGAAGGACAACAATTTCACGAGTTTGACTTTCGGAATTCTGCTCAGCTTCAATCCAATAGGTGCAATCTTCCCGAGATTGTGAAACAAATTCTTCAATCTGATTTGCCATTTCTTTGAATTTTTCTCTGAATATCGTAATGTCAAATCTGTCTTCTTCGTCTGCAAGCGTAGCGCGCAAACGCTTTAATTCGTCAGCTAATTCGTTTAACGTATATGAAAGGTCGTTTTGAATCTCATTCGGTTTCGGAACGACATTTGCATCGCTACTGCTATGAAAGCATTCTCGTAACATATCGAAAAATGTTTTGGCAGACCTTATAACACGTTCGAGAGTCTTCATCGCATCTTTTGCATCTAAACAACGCAAAAGACCTTTATCGCCTTTGGGATTATACAAAATATTGATTTGATGAAAAAATTGAGCTTGTGATAAATACAAACCGAAATGTTCGCTGGCTACACTTTCGAGATTTTGTGCTTCGTCAATAATGGCAGCATTGTATTTTCCGAGTAAAGATGTTCCTTGCAAATAAGACGAAAGCTCGGAACAAAGCATCGCATGATTTGTAACAAGTATATTTGCGTGCTGCATTCTTCTCCTTGCTCGCCAATAAAAACATCTGTCAAAAAAGACGCATCTTTTTCCAAGACAATTTCCATGCTCGCCCGAAATTTGCGACCAAAGATGCGACGGAACATAAAACGGCAAATCCGACATTGAGCCATCATCCGTTTGCCTTGCCCATTCTCGTATCTTATGAAGAAGCTGAACCGTTTGAGACCGTTCGAACAGGGTATCAGCTCTGCTAATTGCCCGGGCAAGACGTCGCAAGCAAAGATAATTGCCACGCCCCTTAACGAGAACAGCTGTACATTCCGCAGGAATCGTCGATGTAATAAGCGGCAAGTCTTTGTTAATTATCTGCTCTTGCAAATTAATCGTATAAGTGCTGACTAAAATTCTGGAATTGGAATTGGCAGAATAAACAATAGCGGGTATTAAATATGCAAGCGTTTTTCCCAGTCCTGTTCCTGCTTCTACAATTAAATGCCTGTTATTTGACAGGGCATTTTCTACCGCATGTGCCATATCTATTTGCTGAGAACGATATTCATATCCCTCAAGTTTCTTTGCCAAGGGGCTATCTCTGCTAAGCCAATCTGCAATAGAAAATACCGACATTTTATTGCTCATTCTCCAAATTAGGCAGGAATGTTTTTTAAACTCTTTTTTTAATCAATTATGCAATATATCAGCTTGTAAATATATCAGCTTGTATGACGAAGCTCACTTATGAAGTCTAAAATGAACCAAACAGTCATTATGCCCACCATAAAAATCACAACCGTCATGAAAATAGTGATGAGAGTTTGTCCTGCAACAAATCCCTCCTTCATCGTTGCAATAATATGTGGCCTGGCCATTACGAGCGTCGAAATCAAGACAGCTGCTACTGTCGGCCAAATTGAAATCGAATGTATATAGCTGTAAATCCAAACTCCTCGAGAAACTTCCGTATCTCTGCCGTTAATATCTTTTAGGAAATGCCCCCTAACATAATATTTTCCGTCTTTTATCATTCCATTCTTGGCATCTCCTCCGATATAGCCATATATTACCGTATATGAAACAAAATTTGCCAAACCAAGAAAAATTATCCAAATACAAATCAGATTTCTTGTGCGTTTATTCATAATTTCGCCTTAAAATTGTCTTATTAGCGATTATATTCAACAGCAAAGAACGGGTCAAGCAATTAGCGCCTTGCCTTACTCAATCGCAACAATAAAAAAATAGCGGAAAACAAAATTGACTCAATCTTAATTTTTTTTGAATTTTTACTTGTATTATAATGCTACATCTGTATAATTAAAGTTTTGGCCTCGTAGAGGATACATCGTTGGGTCGCAACCTATATTAGCTCCTTTGTTAAACTCCTTCGTTTTAGTGGCAGCATTGCTTCGTTTTTCTACCGATGATTCAAGAAGCCCAGTGTGAGTTTTTTAGGAAATACTCTGTTTTAATGTCTATAATTTATTAAGAACAGTTTTGTTTATGGCGAGGCTGCATAAAGCATCCGAGTGCCCCCCCATCGGAGCTATGTTAGCCTCGCCGCCAAAAAATAAAATGGCAGATATTATCCTCAATATCTGCCATTTTCGATAACCCAATGCAAAGATAAGCAGCGATTTTATAGAAAGTTACCAAAGAAACTCATTTTCTCTGTCCCTTTCGGGAGGCGGAACGGGACCCCTTCCTCCGTCAGGCCCGAAACGGGGCCTATCCCATCTATCATATCCGCCACGCTCGGCCCCTCTATCATATCCTCTATGCGAGGGCCCTCTTCTTCTGCCCGATTGGCGAGTTCCGAATCTACCTTGCTGAGATTGTAAGTCTCGCACAATGTCTTTTAATCTTTCATACTCCTCCGGAGAAAGCACTTGTTTTATCTGCTCTATCATATCCGTAAATATTGCACGCAATTCCTTTTTATCACGTCTGTCAACGGATTTTGCCCTGTCACGTGCATTCATAAGAATTTCTTTTATTTCTCGAGCTTTATCTTCGGGCAGGTTCATCTGCCTAATTGCCTGTGCAATTAGACGCGGATGCGGCATTCGTCGTCGCCCTTTACCTTTGCCCATTCGAGCTTTTCCCATTTTGCGCATTTTCTTTTGAAGCTGCGCTAATTTTTCCTGTTGCTCAGGAGTTAATATGCTTTCAAGGTCCTTCTTGAATGATTTGCGTTCCTGTTCTAATTGCTTACATATCTCTTTCAAATTCTGCCTGTGTTGCCTTTTGATTTCATTATACTTGTCGATTTGAGGTTCTCGCAAATTGAGTAAATCCGGAAGCTCTTCTGTTATTTTGTCATACATCATGAGAATCGGGCATTTTTTGCGATTTTCCTTCTCTCTATCACGCCAACGATATTGGCCCCTCGCCTTAGGCCCAACTGGCTGAGCCAACAGCATTAACGGCAATAAAATAAGAGAAGCGATAGCTATACGAATTGTAAATTTTTGTTTGCTCATAGCAATATCCTCCGAACATTAAGGTACTAAAACTTTCAAACTCGAGCCCACCTCGAATTTCCACTTATATAAACGAGCAAAGAGCTAACATTATTGCATCGTTATGGAATTTTATATTTTGTCATATTTCCAACAAGAAACTTTGTGAGCAGCGTCATCTTTAACTGCTATTAATTTCGGGGGATTCTGTTTGCAATGTTCGTCCGCATACGGACATCGCGGATGAAAATAACAGCCTCTCGGCGGACTGACCGGACTCGGAAGCTCTCCTGTGATTGAAACAAATTCTCTGCGTTTCGAAGGGTCGGGAACAGGAATAGCTTGTAACAATAATTGTGTATAAGGATGAAGAGGATTCGAATAAATTTCATCAGCAGAAGCATATTCGACAATTTTTCCGAGATACATTACCGCAACTTTATCACAGAAATGTTCAACGACGGCAAGATTATGAGCTATAAAAAGAAAACTCAAGTTATACTGTTCTTGAAGGTCTTTAAGCAGATTTAAAATCTGAGATTGAATTGAAACATCAAGAGCGGAAACAGGCTCATCAGCTACAATAAATTCGGGTTCGAGTGCTAATGCACGAGCGATGCCAATACGTTGACGTTGCCCGCCTGAAAACTCATGAGGATAACGTGCCAAATAATCGCCTGATAAGCCAACTTGCTCTAAAAGCAGAACAACTCTTTCCCTAAGCTCTTTGCGATTTTTCACGAGCTTATGCAACAAAATTCCCTCTCCTATGATACGTTCGACAGTCATACGCGGATTAAGCGAGCTTGCAGGGTCTTGAAATATTATTTGCATTTTTCGACGCAACTGTCGCATCGAGGATTTATCCAATTCAAAAATATTCGTATCTTTAAAAAATACTTTTCCCCCGCTAGGCGGGATAAGAGCTAATATTGTTCGTCCGACAGTTGTTTTTCCGCTTCCGCTCTCTCCGACAAGGCCAAGAGTTTCTTTGGATGCAATTTCGAAACTTACATCATCGACAGCACGAACGTAATTCTTCGTTCTGCCAAATATTCCTCCTTTTAGGGGAAAATACTTTGAAAGATTACGTACCGAAATAATGAGCTTATTCTTATCATGAAAATCGTCAGCTGTCATATTTATCCGCTATCTCTAATGCCTGTTTCAGATTGACTTTTCTTTCATAAATAGCTCGTCCTATTATCATCCCTTCGATAGGCAGAGTAAGCAATTTTTTTATGTCATCAATGCAGGATATCCCGCCCGAAGCTATTACAGGTATTTCGGTAGATTCAGCTATAACCTCGAGTTGATGATAATTAGGGCCACTCATCATGCCGTCTCTTGCTATGTCTGTATAAACAATAGCGGCAATTGGCCAAGAAGAAACCCTCTCAGCTATCTCCCGCGCAAGGATATCTGTCTGTTCAAGCCAACCTGATGTTGCAAGTTTTCCTTCGCGAGCATCAAGCCCCAACACTATTTTATTTTCGAATTCGGGATTATGAACAACTTTTTCGAACCAGTTCCATTCTTCTATCGCACGCGTTCCGATTATAACTCTCGAAGCGCCGGCTTCAAGCAGCTGCGAAATCGTTTGTTCGTCGCGAATTCCCCCGCCTATCTGAAAATTTATATTCCTAATTGCGAGAACATCTTTTATCGCTTCAAAATTGCACGATTTTCCGGATTTCGCACCGTCAAGGTCAACGATATGTACCCAACTTGCCCCCTGCTGACGAAAATTTTCCGCTATTTTGCACGGATTTGATGCGTAATCTATCTGTTGATTGTAATCGCCCTGTAATAAGCGTACAACTTTTCCGTCTTTTATATCTATTGCGGGATAAATAGTTTTTTTTGACATTTCAGTTAAAGCCTTGCAAAATTTTCGAGTATTTTTAGTCCGATTTTCTGCGACTTCTCGGGATGAAATTGTGTTGCAAATACATTGCCTTGCTGTATCATCGCTGTAAACTTTATTCCGTATTCAGCTGTTACTTTCACCGTTTTCGTGCTTACCGGCACGACAAAATAGGAATGTACGAAATATACGAATGCACCTTGAGTAATTCCGTGTAATAAAGGAATATCCGCATCCCAATAGATTTGATTCCAGCCCATATGAGGCACTTTGAGCTTATCCGTAGCGGGCGCAGGAGGAAAATCGAACGGAATTACCTTGCCCGTCACAACTCCCAATCCCGTATGCTGTCCATCTTCATAGCTCACGTCAAAAAGCAGTTGAAGACCTAAACATATTCCCAAGAAAGGTCTGCCTGACTTTATAAAATCGAGAATAGGCCTTATCATTTGCCTTGCTCTAAGTGTGTGAGCGGCATCTTGGAACGCCCCTACGCCCGGAAGAATAAGCTTGCTGCATCGCTCCACCTCAGCTGGCGTCGTGATTATTTCCGCTTCGGCGCCTACAACTTCAAGCGCCTTTTGTACCGAACGCAAATTTCCCATGTCATAATCAATAATGCCTATCATGTTATTACATCTTTCGAGATTTAAGTTGAAAAGTCAATCATCGAATATAGGCTAAACCCTGACTTAATCCAACGGCTGTAAAATCCAAAACTCGACTCGCCTGTTTTTAGCTTTTCCCGAGCGGGTTTTATTTGACGCAATCGGACGATATTTCCCCGCGCCAGCGACAATTACCTGTTTAGGATTTAAGCCATGCGATATCATATATCGCGCTACAGCTGCCGCTCTGTGAAGAGAAAGCTCAAGATTATCTTTCCATTTACTTTTTCTAATCGGGTCGCTATCAGTGTGTCCGATGATATACACATCTTTTCCGGGAAATTTGGCGGATATCTGTGCAATGAGTTTATTGAGCTTGGCGTATGCGGAAGATTTTAATTTCGCTTTGCCAGGGTCAAACAAAACTGCATCCGAAAGCGACGTCATCGCCATTCCTTTTTGGACTTCCCAGCCGGAAGGTATTTTAGCAGCTAATTTGCGTGCAGCTTCAAGCTCTTTTTGCAACGAAGCTTCTTTTCCGTGCAGCTGAGAAAGCTTGTCTTGACAATCGGTAAGCTCCGCTTGTTTGCTGTCAAGCTCCGCTTTCATCTGATTCAACTGAGCTTGTAAATCTTGCTTGTCAAGCGTTAACTGATCAACCTGTTTTTTATACTGATCACAACATCCTCCAATTGCAAGAACAACTAACAATATTAAACTCGTTTTTAAAATTTTTACGTTTTGCATTGTTTTGTCTCCGTAAATAATGAATGTGTTCACGTTTTCTATTCGGAACCTTTTAACTGTTTCAGTTCTTTTATTGTTTGGCGAACAATTCCGAGACATTTCCAGCCAATCAAAGCACCAAGAGCTGATATTATAATTACCCATAATACCGCAATATTTTCAAATTTGTGAAATATCCATATGTCGACTTTATTGTTCCGATTCATAAATATTACAAGAACAATAGCAAATATTATAATCAAAATGCCAATAAATTTTGACCAGACTTTAACTTTGTGAGTATCCATATTCAACCTCCACATTAAATTAATTTCCGTAATTATGTAATAAAACAACCGATAACGCTTTTGCTGCAGGCTTAAGATAATTTATAATCGGATTGTATCCAAGCATGCACACAAAAGCTCCTATCGCAATCCACGGGCCATAGCTTAAAGCCTTTGATGTTTTCCATAATAATAACACACAAATACCAAAAACGCCAATAACAGAACCTATAAAAAATCCTAAAATAGCAACAGCGGAGCCCGCAATCGCGCCGATAGCTGCGAGTATATATATATCGCCGGGACCCATTGCTTCCTTTCCGAAAACGAGCGTAAAAATTATCCTAACAGCCCAGCCAAAAGCTGATGTTATCAATATTCCCATACCGGAAAAAGCCAATCCCTTAATCGGAGCGAATATTCCTATTTGTAATGTCAAAATATGATGAAACAACCGAGTTGCTATCGGTATATATCGGGCAATAAGCCAGAAAAAGATAAACCCGATTATTATAGGCGTCAGATATATAAGCTCCGTAAAAGCGACAGCTCTCGCAGAATATTTTTCTTCTTCAATAGCTTCTATAATTTGCTCATCCGATTGGCGTCTGGGAATCGAACCGGCAATAATAGCCAAAAATAGCCAAACGCAATATTCCCACATCCGTAACTTATACGCGCCTATCGAATAATCCGCTGATATCAATGAGAATATAATCCAAATCGCACCTAAAAAATATATAACTAAAAAAATAATAGCAGGCTTATTTGATACAGCACTTGTAGAAACTGATGCAGACTTTGCTTGTATATTTACATTTTCGTTATCGATATGTTCACTTTTCATATCTTGTGATTTATCTTGTTCGCCCCCAAAATTTTTCTTTATCATCACGTTTCTAATGAAAAATCCGATTATCGCCCCCATAAGCCCCGCAAAGTTGCTATTATTTATGACCGAAACAGAAGAGATCGCTGCAAGTTTTTCTGCAGGTGTTATCGCCCAGCAAAGCATTCCTATCGCAAAAGCAACAAATGTTATGCGTATATCTATAAGATAATATTCAATGTCAATAGCGGAACAAACAATAAGAATAGCTATCAACGACAGATGAGCTACAAATATTGGCATATCAAAAGGAAATCCGCCAAACCAGCTGTGCATTTTCATTATATAAAATGCATCGTATATCCCCACAAAAGCAATAGCTGTCGCTATCTCTACAAGTGCATATCGCGGACTTATTGGCGAATTACAATATCGGCATCTTCCTCGTAATAAAATCAAATAGCTTACAACAGGAATATTGTCAAACCAACAAATTCTATTATTGCAATTAGGGCAACTTGAAGGCGGGCTTATTAGCGAAACCCCTCTTGGCAGACGATATATCACGACATTAAGAAAACTTCCGACGCGGCTGCCAATAGCAGCGAGAAAAATTATTATGAATGAACGAGGAATATTTGCCAATACCGAATAATCCGAACTCATTGCCCTATTTCATTCCGTTTCGATTTTAAGTGTTAGCCTTTATTGTTTTGTAATTTTGTTTTCATCGCTTGCGCCTTTTCTTTCAAGGCATCAAGTCTTTCCCTTATCTCCTGAGCCATCCGTGAATTCGGAAATTCCTTTATTATTTCCAATCCTACTTCATAGGCTTTATCCCATAATTTTTCGGTAACAAGCAAGCTAAACTGCATGCCGAGATTATGAAGCTTTGCTCTGAACACTCCTCTTGCTGACTCTTCGAGAGCAGCGACTTCGCTTGGGGTGAGATATTTATCGAGCTCTTTGAGTATTTCTATTCCGCGATCAACTTCATTTTTCTTTACAGCTTCGTCCCACAAATTCAAAAGATGCTTCTTTCTCGATGTTTTCGCTGCTTCAAGCCTTTCTTCAAGTTGCTGAATTTCCGTTTCCGCATTAGGAAATTTTTGTTTGATAATAGCTAACTCATTAGCGGCAGCGTCCCAATTGTACTCCGCCAAGAAAGTTTCGAATTTTTTCTTCTCTTGAGCAATCTCTTGCTCAAATCGCTCCTTTCGGAGCTGATCAATTTTATTTCGAAGTTGCTGCGCTTGCGTACGATAGCCGAATCTATTTTCCATCTGCCTTATCAGGTACTCTGCGGATTCCCAATTTTGCTTGGCTATTTCCTCGTCAATAGCTTGTTTCAGGACATTAAAATCTTTTTCTCTAAATGCAATTGCCTTCGCATCTTCACTCAAAAGGATATTTTCATTGAGTTTATCAAGCTGTTGCTTGACCTGATCCAAATGTTTAAGTAATCGAATCAGAGTTTCGGTCTGCTCGTGAATACCCGACTCTATCGAAATCAATAATTTTATCATTATATAACACGCTGATGTCAATATTATTCCTATAATCGAAATAACTAAAGAAATCTGCCATAAAAGGGAATCTTCATTTTGAAGCATGCCGATTATGCATACAAGCACAAAAAGCAACGAAAGAATCAAAATAATCCCGCTGAAAATACGAAAGCTAATCAGACGAGGTTCAAAATCATCCATTGTTGAGACTCCCTGACAAAATCCGTTCGTTTCGTTCGTTATTGTAAGACAGGTTGCGCGCTCTACATCTGCAATTTAGCTGACATAGCTCTATTACTTAAGATAGACGATAAAATACTTTATGTCAAATGTTTATTGTCTATTGAAAAATTACTTAAAAAGCTAATTCCCAGCGTCATTGCCTCAAAATAATGTTGATTCCAAGTTCTTGGCCTAACCTTTCGAGCTGCTCTCTTAAACTGTCTATGTCAATATAGCCCGGCAACTCAAGAGTGAGTTCCATTATATATTCCGGTTTTGCCCGTCTCAGTACTGTCGTATGCATATCGATAATATTTATCGACTGTTCCGCTAAAAATTTTGCAACTTTATGAACAATTCCGATTTTATCCGCTCCGTGACAGGTTAATCGGCAATGAGGCTTGATTGGGGGCTCTGCAACGACAGCTTCCGGTTGAAGTTCAGCAATGTTAATCTGTAAATTGAGTTCATCTTTTATTGGCTTAAGTCTTGTCAGCAATTCGTTCGGATTCATTCCCCCCGGAAGCTTTAATAACAACATCATTGTTAACGCTTGTCCAAGCCGCGATATATTGCTATCTTCTATATTACAATTACTGCTAGCTAAAACTTCGCTCAATTTTGCAATAATTCCTATTCGGTCAAGTCCGAAAGCTTCAAGTATCACATATTTATCCATAATATTCTCCTATCTTTGATTGTTTCAATTATAATAATACGCGAAAAATTAACAATACTTTAGAGTAAAAAACAGACAAGAGATTGATTTTAGTTGACATAGCTGACAGTTCAATTACAATTTGAACAAGATAATCAAACAAAATAATTAACCTAAAAATATATAAAATATGTATTTAACAAATTAACAAAAGGGAGATTGCAATGAACTATAAAGTCTTTGCTCTTTTCGTAAGTCTGACAATTTTGATATCGCTTTCTTTTGCAAATGCTCAAGTCTCCGTAAAACAAAATCTTTCGGACGAGCAATTATGGAACGATGCTATGTATTATCTCAAAATCGGTAGGCTCGATTACGGTTCCGCTTACTTACAAGCTTATCTGAATCGTAAAGTCAATCCGGTCAAAACGCTCGTTTTGTCTGAAAAAGATCCTCGTTCGGTACAAATTTTAATTAAATTGCAAGATAATCCCAAGCTCGGGAAACTAGCAAAGGCAATTCTTGAGGAAATCGATAAAGGTTGGCAAAATCGCAGAAAAGATACAAAAAGAATAGAAAAAGAAATTGAAAGACTCGCAGGAACACCCCGTGCCCAATTCCATGCAACCCAAAGGTTGAAAGAAGCAGGGGAATATGCAATTCCCGTAATTTTACAATATCTGGGCGATAATTCGAAAAAATCGCTTCACGCCCAGCTGATAGAAGCTATTGTTGCGATAGGCCCGGAAGGAATCGAGCCATTGTTAGCTTCTTTGCCGATACTCAGTCAAAATCAGCTATTAGCTGTTATCGAGGCTCTCGGCAAGATGGATTATGCGCAGGCATTACCTTATTTGAAAGAACTTATAGAAAATCCGAAAATCGCACAAGCTGTCCGAAATTCTGCAAAATTAGCTATCGAAAGTATATGTTCTCGTAATCCCAAATATAGAAATGATGACAATGCAGCGGAGAGTTTCTATAAACTTGCTTTGAGATATTATTATCGTGACAGTGCTGTCAAGCCAGGCGCAAAAGCGCCTCGCTTAGCGGGATTAGCCGGCGACGTGCGTGCAGACAAGCCTAACATTTGGCTTGTGAAAGGAAAAAAGTTAATACCTGTTCCCGTTTCGTGGGAAATTTATTACGAACTTATGACGATGAGGCTAACAAGACACTCATTGGCTATCGATGCAACGTCCGGACATCGTCAGGCTCTCACTCTTTGGCTGATGGCGAATTGCGCAAGACAACATAAGCTTTCGTCCAAGGTGTCCGACCCGATACATTCCGAGAGTTTTCCGGACGAACAATATTTTTATTGCTGTGCCGGAACGAAATATGCACTTGATTCACTGGCTCGGTCAGCTAAAGACAAAAATGTTGTTATTATGATATCATCATTAAAAGCGTTGCGAAAAGTTGCTGCAGGCAATGATATATTAGCGGCATTAGGCGAGTCCCAGCCGATTGTTGATGCTCTTACGGGTATCGATAAAAAGATTCAACGATATGCAGCTTTGGCTATCGGATGGGCTGTTCCCTCGGAAAGATTCCCCGGCGATGATAGCGTTGTCTCATTATTAGCTGATATTATAGCTAATCCTAAAGCGGGTGAGTTTACTTCGGAACAAGTTTTGTTAGCGGGAATAGCTCTTGAGAAATTGGCAAATTCGAAGTTTGAGCAATATAATGTAAATGACGAAAAAATAATAAAAATACTCGCATCATCAGCGGAAAAAGCCGACTGGAAAATAGCTTTTCAGTGTGCAAAGGTGCTTTCGCTTCTTTCTTTGCCCCAAGCACAACAGAGCTTAGCTGATATCGCATTGAA
>CAZKNI010000173.1:0-3133 GCA_964554055.1 uncultured Phycisphaerae bacterium
TATGGCAGAGACGATAAAATTACTCAAACAGGTATCAGATACAGCGAATTGATTCCCGCGCATCTGCCGGAGCCATCGAGTTTATTTCTAATATTGTGTCTGTCATCTGTTGTGTTTATTCAAAACAAAGCTGCTTGTCGATAAATACGAAAAAATTATTTATATATTATATTGCTATTACATTTCCTCTTGCAGCTTTGATATGCGTAAGGATACCGATATTCAGTCTTGGCAGAAAACACTTTTATTGCTTATTTAAAATCGGACTCATCGAAATTTCCTAATCCGTCAATATCGTCGCTAAATTCGTCGTCTTCGTCTTCGATATCGCCATATTTCCATTTGTCCGCTTCTTCGACGTCGTCAAGCTCCCGTTCGATATGTTTTAGCATTCGTTCCTGAAGCGGAGCAAGCTGTTGATAGAAATGTAACATCGACTGATAAGAACGAAGGAGCATATCCGTTTTCATAAGCACCCATTTCTGAATACATTCGGGTTCTTTGATATTTACGAACGGATTACATCGCATTTGAATTCTGCCCGCATCGTCTTTGACGCAAAATTCGCAATCTATACATTGCAACATAACAATCCCCTTGTTATAATAATCTTATTAGTTTTGCCTTTTTCAATATTTACCTGCATAAAATTATACCAGTTATTTGCATCAAATAATCAAAAATTAGGAAATATAGGATTTTATTTTTATGACATTCGCTATATTAGCTATTTTTTTGGTGTTATCGCTAAATAAAGAAAGCTTCGGATGGGGCGCTTGTACTCACGTCGAGTTAGCACAATCGTTGTTATCACAAGCTCTCAGCATAGGCGGCGCAATTAGCGGACTTCTGCTCGCTAATCGCAAAGATTTTATTTTAGGAAATATATTGGCAGACGTGATTATCGGCAAAAAGCTTTCAAGGCGCCGTCGCGAAAGTCATCATTGGCCAGCGGGATTACGAATAATGAATAACGCTTCCAGCGAATCCGCCCGTGCATTTGCATACGGCTTTTTAACTCATCTGGCAGCTGACACGGTTGCACACAACAAATTTGTTCCCAATCAAATTTTACTCGCAAACTCTACAATATCATTCGGACATCTGTATTGGGAGCTGCGCGCCGACCAGTGTGTACATTTACATCTGCGCAACAAGCTGACTCGGTTGCTGGAATATGCTGATACAAGGCACGATAAGTTACTTGCGGAAAATGTTTATCCTTATCTAAAATGGTTTGGAGTCAATCGCGAAATATTCTCCAAAATAAATCGTTTAGCTGTTAGCGAAAAATTCGGCAGAGCAATGAATGTATGCGAAAACCTTTCGCTTTGGCAGCTATCCGACGAATTCCTCAAACCCTACAAAGATAAATCGCTTGACCGAATGATAGATATAATAATCAATGGCGCTAACAGTAAAATATTACTCGAAGACCCGAACGGATTGATAGCATTTAAATCGTTACGTTTAAGTTTTAAATAAAAAAATCTAAACGGAGCACATCAAAAAGCATATAAAAACAAATGGAAACGCTACGAAATAGCTATAGCCCGCATTTCTCACACCTTTTGAGGATAACTCATTTTTCGGGTGTGAATTGGCAGGCACGGGCACAGCCTGTTTTTGCTCGCGACGAAAGATGATGCGACGAGGAAAAACGCTTTCGGAAATGCAGACATTAGATTGCCGCGTCATTCGCCCTTCGGGCTCATTCCTCGCAATGACATTGTCAGAAGCGACAGGCAAAACCTGTTTATGCGCTTCGCCTGACGGCTTCGCTCGCAATGACGAGGGCAGGCAATGCGGACTTATTTTTTCAGCAAATCGTTTTTTGAAATACAAATGTTTGCCGGTTACACACTTGTCCGCTAAAAGCCTTTCTTTCGGATACAGCGTTTTTCGCAATTCTTTGTAAATTTAACATTAAACTTTTGTTTCAAAAAGATAGCTTGTTTTTGTGAGAAACGCGAGCTAACAATCCTAATGCACAAATCAATAGCCCTATCGTTGTAGGCTCGGGAACAGGGTCTATCCTTTCAATAGAAAACGAGTCAAAAGTGCTTCCGTCGCTGCGAACAATCTGAAAATCTGCTCGCCATTTGTTATCGCCTTCATTTACAATATTTATATCCCAGAAACTTGATAAACTGTCATTGCCCGCCCAACTATAAAAATATTTCGTGTAATAAGGCGCTCCGTCATTGCCGGTTATATCCATCCATGTATTCCAGCCGCTATCGGCATCCCGAGAACTTCTCCCGGAATTACCCATAACCAAATAATTCAAATTATCGGGATCCGTTACGTCCATATCTTCTTCAAATCCATCAGGACCGGTAAGGCAATGTTCAACTAAATGATCGTGCGACGTCATAACAGCATCAACCCCATATTGACGCCAAACAGAATCCAGAGCCCTAAGCTCATAGCCCCGCTGTGAATCCGAAGGGTCGCCGTGTACACCTCGACTATAAGGCGACGGATGAGCAATAACGAACGTAAATGCACTGTCATCTTGTGCCTGTTGAAGCTGACTTATCATCCAGTTATACTGTTCCGAGCCCGGCTCCCAATCGGGCGTATCTCCGTCGTTAAGATAATCATGATTATCATAGCTGTCGTCAGATGTATTATTCAAATCGAGAACGATAAAAGTCGCTACGCCGTACTTGAAAGAATAATATCTCTCTTTCCAATTCGAATTACTCGAGCCGTTATCGGGATTAGCCATAAAAGCTTTGTATCGTGCCATTGATGTCGTCAAATTGCCTCCGGCATATCCGCCGTCATATATTTCATGATTTCCGACAGCTGTCATATATGGAATTTTGCTCCCATAAGACGACCCGCCCGATGTGTTCGTAACAATCTGTCGATAAAGTGTTTCCCAATGACTGGCAGTTCCATATTTTACCATATCTCCCGCTTCTATTATAAAATCAGACCCTCTGTTTCCCGCCATCTCAATCATATTTTTATGACGAGCGACAACGGCGCTGTTATCCGTCCTGCCGTCGCCAAGCAATGCAAATCGAAAATTGCTACTGCGATTGATAGCTGTCTTGAATGTATAGCTATTGCTCACCGTGCTGCCCGACCGTGTGCGATAATTATATGTTGTTTCGGTACT
>CAZKNI010000174.1:0-4729 GCA_964554055.1 uncultured Phycisphaerae bacterium
TGTCGTTTTTACAGACGGATTAATTGAAAGGGACGAACAACTTTGGATATATTATGGCGCCTCTGATTCGATGACCTGCTTGGCTGTAATAGATAAAAATGATATTATTAAAAATATAAAGTAAAATTTTAACATACATAATAAGCTATCAAAACAACGAGAAAAAAATATGAATATACGAGAAATATTGCAAAAATTAGTACGCCGCGAAAATCTTTCCGTCGAGGAAATGCAAGATATTTTTGAAATGTTGATGAGCGGTCAACTCGACGATATTCAAATATCTGCTTTTCTGATGGGGCTGAATTGCAAAGGATTTACGAGTGAGGAAATAGCATCCGCTGCATCCGTGATGAGAGAAAAAGTAACGAAAATTCCAATCAACGTCCAAGCAGCTGATAATTGCGGAACAGGCGGCGACGGAATCAGCACATTTAACATATCGACAACAGCTGCTATCATAGCAGCTGGCGCAGGAGCATATCTTGCAAAACATGGCAATCGCTCAAATACTCGACATTCGGGTTCCGCAGAAGTATTAGCTGCCCTTGGAGTAAATATAGACGCTGACGTAAATACAGTTGCAAAATGTATCGAACAAGCACATATAGGGTTTTGCTTTGCTATCAAGCTTCATCCCGCAATGAAATTTGCAGCTGATGTTCGCAAAACGATAGGCATTCCGACAATATTCAATCTGCTTGGCCCGTTGACAAATCCGGCAGGAGTCAAACGCCAAGTCATAGGCGTGCCAAAAGACGATTTAACCGAAACAATTGCATGGGCACTGAAATATCTTGGTGCGGAACGAGCGATGATAATTCATGGCCTCGACGGGCTATGTGATATAAGCATAACAGAGCCTACCAAAATCAGTGAGCTACAAGATGATGTTATTACGACATATATTATTACGCCTGACGAATTAGGTATATCGCCCGCTCCGATAGAAGAATTGCTTATTAATTCTCCCGAAGAATCGGCACAAATAGTCGAAAACATATTATCCGGACGACATTTTCCGCCTCGCGACATAGCAGCTATCAATGCAGCTGCTGTTCTGGTCGTTACAGATATTGCAAAGAATTTACAAGAAGGGCTACAATTAGCTTACGAGTCGATAGACTCGGGTTCTGCCAGAAAAGCTCTCGATAAACTGATAGAAATATCAAACAGCTAATTTAAAGAATTCAAATCACTTAATGTTTACATTCTTATTCTCATTTCGGAATTTTTCTTGATATGAACAAATATTGAATGTATATACTAAATCGGAATATCGGAAAAATATTGCAAATAAATATAGAAATATAACAACGTTTTAAGGAGTTTTACTCGTGGAAGTTTTAAGCATCGTTTATCAAATACAAAAAGCACTTCAAAATATCTCCGTTCGCTCTTTCGGAGCGAAAATTTTTCTTGCCCTGTTGGGAGCTTATTTGACAGCTCTGTCAGCCAAACTGATAATTCCTCTGCCTTTTACGCCTGTGCCTATTACAGGTCAAGTTTTTGTTATTTTATTGACAGCGTACCTGCTTGGGCCTATTTACGGCGGGTTAAGTCAGCTAATTTACGTCATCGCAGGTGCGTCGGGCCTACCTTGGTACGCAGGCGGACTCGCTGGACTCAATACCGTTATCACAGGCGGATATCTCATTGGATTTATAATTGCAGCTGTTATCATAGGATATTTATCCGAGCAAAATTGGTTCGGAAAATCACAATGGCGAATAATGATTGCGATGCTAATCGGATTAATTGCGATTTATTTTTTAGGAGCAATGTATCTCGCGATTTTGATGGCGGGCGATGTATCATCCGCGATAAAGTTAGGTGTCTTGCCGTTTATTATTCCGGATCTGCTGAAAATATTCTTAGCAGCTAACATAGCTTATCGGATAAAAAAACATTGATACGACAATTGCTTATAGCTTATCTATATAAAATATGTCTCGATACATCGTATTTGGATGTCTATTCGAATAAAATGCGTAAAAAGGAAAATGCAAATATTATTAGCTGAAAATCGGGGGTTTTGTCCGGGTGTCAGAAAGGCAATCGAGCTAGCGGAACAAGCTTTGCAAGTCCACAAAAAGGTGTTCAGCCTTGGCGAAATAATACACAATCGCTACGTCGTTGACAAACTCAGAAAAATGGGGCTCGAAATTGTCAATTCCGTTGACGAAATCGCAAAAGGTGGCGTCGTGTTAATTCGCTCACACGGAGCAAGTCCCGAAATATTCGAGCGAGCACAAAAACGCAATCTTACAATAATCGATGCGACTTGCGTACTCGTAAAACGAGCCCAAAACATTGTCCGACAACTCGATAACGAAGGCTATCAACTCGTAATGGTCGGAAACAAAAATCACCCTGAAGTTAAGGGTATTATCGGATACGCAAATAATGTTATTGTTATTCAAAATGAGGATGACATTGCGAAACTCGGTAAGCTAAAGAAAATCGGACTTGTTTCTCAAACAACATTAGACCGTAAACGATTTGCAAAAATAGCTTCGCTTATCATTGAACAAGGATTTCAAGAAATAAGAATAATCAATACATTATGCGAACAAGCTGTTGGCAGACAACGAGCAGCTGCTGAACTCGCCAAAAAAGTAGATGTTATGTTCGTGCTCGGAGGAAAACACTCTTCGAATACAACTGAACTCGCTAACATATCACGAAACTGCGGAACAAAAACTTTTCATATCGAAGATTTTTCACAATTTACTCCTGATATGATAACGCAAAGTTGTATAATAGGAATAACAGCTGGCGCATCGACTCCGGAGAATATCGTTCAGGAATTTGTTGAGGGACTCCAAAAATATGATACCGCAAGAGAATCGGAAACTGCTTGAGAAAAATCTCAATACTCTCGCACAGTTAAACAGCTCGTTGGCAAACAAACTCCGAAAAATTTCTTTTCCCGACGATTTAAAATTTATACCCGCGACCGATGGCTATAATACAGCTTTCAGTTCGGTTTTAAGTCGTTCGGGCTGGCTTGCAGGCACATCGGCACCTTCAATCCGTGAATCGGTAATAATAGAGAATTTTTCACCCGGAAATGCTAATATTTTACTCGCTGGAACGGGACAAGGATTCGGAATAAAGCTATTACTCGAAAAGCTCGAACCTTATCAAGCTATTTTCGTATGGGAGCAAAATCTGTTAAGTCTTACTCTGACGCTATCATTGTACGATTTTTCGAATGCTATAAAAACAAGCAGGCTTGTTTTTCTAACCGAAAGCGACTTAAAACAGTGTTTGCAAAATTATTTTATTGCGCATCCCGAATTTGCATTTCCAGTGAAAGTCATTCATTGGCCTTGGCTTTCCGAAAAAAAAATACAGGAAATATCTTTGACAATCGAACAAGCTTTTACAGACATAACACGTAAACACAGCGAAAAAATGTCCGAACTCGAAAATTTGCTTGCTCAAAAAGCAGCTCAAATAGATAGCCAATCAACTTTAAATAAAATTTTCATCATATCTTTTGCTCATACGCCCGAACATTTCAGATTTGCAAAAAGCTTGGCAACAGCAGCTCGAACACGTAATGTTCAAGTCGAAACATATCTGTTTGATACGCCGAAACACGGAACTCATCTCGCATTGCTAGAAGAACTCGTTTCATTTGCTCCCGATAACATCGTTCTTATAGCAACAGCGAAAAACAATGTACCCTTTAAGCTACCCGATACAATACGAACAACTTCTATTCTGTCGCTACCAAATAAAACAATCTCGCAGGAACAACTCGAGCGATTACAGATTTGTAAAAATGAAAAAATTATCGTCGGCTCCGAAAGTGACGCAAAATTTTTACAGAATCATATTTCAGCAGATAAAATATATTATATCAAAATAGCTGTCGATGACATATCATTTGTTCCAATAGAACAAACTCCTGAATTTGACATAGCTATTTTTGCAAATAAACCCGATGATAATCCCGAAAAATATGGCGTTCGTCAAAACTCACATAAAAAACTCTGGCACGCCTTAGCTGATGCTATTTCAAAACAAGCAATAGAATTCTCCGTTGACAAAACCGAACAATTTGTAAAAAACGCCTGCAAGGCAACAGGCGTCGAATTTAATGACGAAGAGCTTTTTGACTCATTCGCTTCTATCGTCAAACAGGCATTAGCCCCATCATCTGTCGTTTCTACAATTACAGGAAAAATCATACATTCGGACTTAAAAACTAGAATTTTCGGTGTCAATCAAAACGCACAAATAACACATATTCCTGATGAGCCTTCGAAACTCAATAAAATATTAAATTCAGCGAAAATCATTCTTGTAATCGATATCGAAACAAATTGGAAAGAACTTGTTTTTGATGCTGTTTGTGCGGGAAAAATCGTTGTTGTCAAACCCTTATCGAATGACAATTTGTCATCTTTTACGGAAATCGCAAATGCAATACGATATCTTAACTCTCAACAAAACATTATAACCCAAATTAAAAACATAATAGCCAATTACGAGCAATCTAAATCTTCCGTAAACTCAGCTCGTAAATTTCTCGCTGACAATTACAGCTTTCGCAAAATCATAGAAATTATTCTCGATAAAACATAACTCTTTTAACGGCAATTTCATTGTTGCCAAACGTCAACAATTATTTTAAGTTATAGCTATGAGAAAAATAGCTGTCATTAATCAAAAAGGTGGCGTCGGAAAAACAACAACGACCGTAAATCTCGGCTGT
>CAZKNI010000175.1:0-4019 GCA_964554055.1 uncultured Phycisphaerae bacterium
CTTCAAGTCCGTGTGCCCAATCATACATTGGATATATGCACCATTTGTCGCCCGTGCGATGATGTTTAGCGTGCAGAATGCGATACATTACAGGATCACGTAAATTGAGATTGGGAGAAGCCATATCTATTTTAGCACGAAGGGTCTTTGAGCCGTCCGGAAATTCGCCAGCTCTCATACGAGCAAATAAGTCTAAATTTTCGTCTATGCTTCTGTTGCGATATGGGCTTTCCTTTCCTTGCTGAGTTAATGTTCCGCGATATTCACGAATTTGTTCGGGACTCAAATCGCAAACATAAGCTTTTCCCGCTTTTATTAGCTGAATCGCGTATTCGTACATCTGTTCAAAATAATCGGAAGCAAAATACAAGTGCTCACCCCAATCAAATCCAAGCCAACGGACATCCCGTTTAATCGCTTCGACATATTCCGTTTCTTCCTTACAAGGATTTGTATCATCAAAACGTAAATGGCATCTGCCGCCCGGAAATTCCCGAGCGATACCGAAATTAAGGCAAATAGCTTTTGCATGTCCTATATGCAAATATCCGTTAGGCTCAGGCGGAAACCGTGTAATCACTTTTCCGTTATATTTGCCCGTTTCTATATCCTTTTTAATAATCTCACGAATAAAATCGGTTCGTTTGTCTTCTTCTGGCATTCCTTTGTCGTCCTTATTTCCTGTTTTCTTGTAATACAAGTTTCAATAGCTTATCTACATTTGTAACGAAGTGAAATTTTATTGTTCGACGTACGTCAGCTGGCACATCGACAAGGTCTTTTTTATTACGAGCGGGCAAAATCACGTTTTTTATCCCTGCACGCTTAGCTGCAAGCGTTTTTTCTTTTACGCCTCCAATCGGCAGCACAAGACCTCTCAATGTTATCTCCCCTGTCATTGCAACATCAGCTCTGACAGGAATGTTAAGCTCGAGTGAAACAAGAGCTGAAAATATTGCAACGCCTGCAGACGGTCCGTCTTTAGGAACAGCTCCTTCGGGCACATGAATATGAAAATCTTTCTTCTGTAAGCTTTCCGCTTCTATTCCTAATTTTTGGCTTCTGCTTCTTAAAAGTGAAAAGGCAGCCTGTGCGGATTCTTTCATTACATCTCCTATTTGTCCTGTAAGAATCAACTCTCCTTTGCCGGGCATAGATGTCGCTTCGACGAAAATAATCTCTCCTCCCGCAGGCGTATATGCCAAACCCGTTGCAACGCCCGGAATGCTCGTACGCAGTGCAATCTCAGGCTCATATTTTATAGGCCCAAGATACTTGCTTACATTACGAGCTGTTATTTTGAATTTATTACGCGACCCCGAAGCTTTCTTGGAGGCGACAGCTCTACAAATATTTCCTATTTCCCTTTCCAAGTTTCGTACGCCCGCTTCACGCGTATATGATGTTATGATTAAATCAAGTGCTTCGGACGTGAATATCAAATCCGACTTCTTCAATCCGTTTTCCGCGAGCTGCTTCGGAACGAGATATTTTTTAGCGATTTGAAGCTTTTCTCTTTGAGTATAGCCTGGCAATTCAATGACTTCCATTCTGTCTTGCAATGCAGGCGGTACGGGTGCCATATAATTTGCTGTCGCTATGAACATAGCTTTCGATAAATCAAACGGCACATCAAGATAATGATCGACAAAAGCGTTATTTTGTTCGGGGTCGAGCACTTCAAGCAAAGCGGACGCGGGGTCTCCCCTAAAATCTTGACCTATCTTATCGACCTCGTCCAGCATAAATACCGGATTGTTTACTCCGACTTTGCGGATACCTTGAATGATTCTGCCAGGCATTGCTCCGATGTATGTCCTACGATGCCCTCTTATTTCCGCTTCATCACGTATTCCGCCCAGCGACATTCGAATAAATTTTCTGCCCATCGCGCGAGCAATACTTTTGCCCAATGATGTTTTTCCGACGCCCGGAGGCCCAACAAAACACAAAATAGGCCCTTTCCCGTCAGGTTTGAGTTTTCGAACCGCTAAAAATTCGAGAATACGTTTTTTGACTTTTTCCAAATCATAATGATCATTATCGAGAACTTTCTTTGCTTTTTTGATGTCCAATGTATCTGTTGTTTGCTTATTCCAAGGAATAACGCAAAGCCATTCTACATAATCTCGCGCAACGGAATATTCGGGCGAAGCGAGGGGGATTTTGGACATTCTATCGAGTTCTCGTTGCGCCTCTTTGTAAGCTTCTTCCGGCATTTGAGCTTGTTCTACTCTTTTTCGAAGCTCTTCCAACTCCCCGGTTCTCTGATCAGCTTGTCCGAGTTCCTTTTGTATCGCTTTTAGCTGCTCTTGCAGAAAATATTGCCTTTGAGTCTTGCTTATCGATTCTTTAACCTGATCTTGAATTTTGCTCGAAAGCTCAAGCACTTCGAGCTGATTTGCCATAGCGCCGCTTACTTTTTGAAGCCGTTTTCGTATGTCTATTGTTTCAAGAATTTCCTGTTTTTGCTCTGTCGGAATATTTAAATTAGCTGCTAGAAAATCAGCTAACGCACCCGGATGAGTAATGTTTTCAAGAACTAAAGACGCCTCTTCAGGCACATTTGGGCTTAATTCTATTATCCGATTAGCCATATTCCGTATATTGTGAACAAGGGCTTCAAGTTCCGTATCCGTTTCAAAATCTTTAGGGTCTCGTTGAACCTTTATTCTTGCCAAAAGAAACGGCTCGGTTTGGATTAATTCGACAATTCGAAATCGAAGCAGCCCATGCACAACAATCGTCTGATCTCCGTCAGACATTTTCAATAGCTTAAGGATAAATCCTACAGTGCCCCAATTATACAAATCCTGATGCGAAGGTTTTTCGACCTGAGGGTCTTTTTGAGTAATTATTCCGACAATTTTATTATCGGCAAGAGCATTTTCAATTGCTCGTTTGGAAGATTCTCTGCCTATATTTAACGGCATTACTGTTCCCGGAAAAGCAACGGCATTTCTTATTGCAACAAGCGGAATAATGTCCGGAATATTTACCGTTTGCTGACCCGGCCCGTGAGTCGTTACCGTTGTTAGAATATTGCCTTTTGAATTATTTTCTTCTTGCTCGGATTCGGTTTCATTAAACATATCTATGTAATACAGTACTTTAGAAGATATATTACCCATATATGGCAAACCCTCCACTTATTGTGTATATTGTGTAACATGCTTTACAATTTCGGTAGCTCTATCCACAATAGACCTTTTTTGTATTTCGCATTAATTTTGTCCGTGTTGACGTTTTCCGGTAGCTTAACAGCTCGATAAAATTGGCCATGATCTATTTCAAGGACATGTATCCGCATCGTTCTTCCTGATGCTGATTTGGGATACGGAGTCTCACGCTGACCGGTTATATACAAAACATCATTTTCGACTTTGATGTCAATCTCGTCAGCATCGACACCTGCAAGGTCAACGCAGATATGATAAGCATTATTTGTCTCATACAAGTTTATTGTAGGCTGCCAGCGTTGACATGTTCGAAAACCGAAAAAAGGCCTATGCATCATTTGGTCCATCATTTGATTAACGCGTGTTGCCAGCTCATCAAACTCGCCACCTGTGAAATGTATCGTTACCATTACGCTCGCTCCTTATATTTTAATCTTCGTATTTTTCCAGTTTGTCTTCAAGACGTGATATTTTACGCTTAAGTTCTTTTTTATCCTTTTCGAGCTTCTCGATTTTATGCTCTCGTTTTTCAACCTTTCTTTCTAAATAACGGATATATTCGTATGCTCGCTCCAGTTCTTCTCGACATTCGGTATGATTCGACGTTTTCGGTATCCTTGAGCTATCGACCTTAGGCGAATGAGATACATATCCCGAGGGAATTTTGGCATCGACGTTAATACTGGCACAGCTGACGAAAAGCAACAAGCTAAGCAATCCGGCAATTGTTAAAAGAAAATATTTCATAATTTGACTCCTTCCGATTAGTTTTTATTATTATATCCGTAACAACGAATATTCGCAATTATAGGCTATGATATAATATTATAATTATAATAA
>CAZKNI010000176.1:0-2731 GCA_964554055.1 uncultured Phycisphaerae bacterium
GACGTTGTTCAGAACAGGCACAGCCTGTTTTTGCTTGCGGCGAAAGACGCTGCGACAGCGACAATTGCCTTTCCGCGAACGGGCTTAAAGATAATGAAAAATATTTCGCGAGTGAAGCCTGAAGAGATTGAGGATTGAGAAGAAGAGAGATTGCTTCGCTGCGCTCGCAATGACTCTGTGCGGGAGCGAAAATTGCCAATTCAAATTTGTCGCGTGCTGCGAAACGTGTCAATTCTTCAATCTTCAATCCTCGATTCCGTCAATAGACGAATCTCCGTGCCGTCGGCACTCCGACATCAATCTCTTCAGCCTGTTTTTGCTCGCGTGCAAAAATGCTTAGACGGAATAATTAATACGGAATAATTAATAATGTGATTTGTTCTTTAATATGAATGGCTGTGTTATTACAATATTACTCTATGTCTAAGAAAAATTTAGTATGGATATTAGCGGTTATTATTTTGGGATTGCTGTTTTGGTATATACCCGATACGGTAAATCGCGAACGTGAGTTTTATCGTGTCTTCGCGCCTCTGGCAGATATACGCGCACAGGTACATAAAAATTATGTCGAACCTGTGGACGACAAAAAGTTGCTGAGAGGAGCAATCAAGGGAATGATACGCCAGCTTGACCCGTTCAGCAGGTATATTCCGCCCGAACAGCTTAAAAGCTTTGATCAGCAGACAAGCGGGACGATTCAAGGAATAGGCATATTCCTTGAAGAGCGTGACGGAATATTGACCGTAATCAGTCCTCTTGAAGGCTCGCCCGCTTTTCGCGCCGGCATTCAAGCAGGCGACCAGATATTGCGAATAAACGGGGAATCAACAAAATCGATGAGTCTGCCTGAAGCTGTCAGCAAACTTACCGGGCCCGCCGGTACGAAAGTTACCGTTGAGATACGTCATAAGATAGATGGCAAAATAGAAACAATATCGATGATTCGCAGTATCGTAGAAATTCATAGCGTAAAAGGATTTGTACGCAAAGCTGACGGTAGCTGGGATTATATGATAGATAGGAAGCATAGAATCGCATATATCCGAATAACGGGATTTTTGGCTAATACAGCTAGCGAGCTTGACGAAGCGTGGCATCAGTTGCTTCCCGAAAAACCGGCTGGATTGATTTTGGATTTGCGTTCCAATCCCGGGGGATTGTTGCAGTCGGCTGTTGATGTTGCGAACAGATTTTTAGATGAAGGAGCAATTGTTTCGACTAAAGGGCGCTGGCGGGAAAAAGTTACATGGAAAGCTACGCCTGAAAATACCTATAGACCGTTGCCAATCGTCGTACTGATAAATCAATATACAGCCAGTGCAGCAGAAATCGTTTCCGGTGCGTTGCAGGTACATAAAAGAGCAACGGTAATAGGTGTTCGAAGTTTTGGAAAAGGGAGTGTTCAGACAGTTATTCCTCTTCATAACGGATATGGCGCTATAAAAATTACGACAGCATATTATTATCTTCCGAATGGCAGAAATATACATCGCAGAGCTCACAGCAAAGTTTGGGGCGTTGACCCGGATATTAAAATTCCTTTAACGGCAAAACAGCAGATTGCAATCGAAATTTCAAGAAGGAAGGCAGATATTATTTTGCCGCGAGTGGCAAGCTCACCTTCGTCGAAATACGGTGTGAAGTCGGAAAAAAGAGATGAGTTGCCCGCGCATGTGATAATTGATAAGCAGCTAAAGGCGGCACTTGATTTTTTGGTAAAGAAAATAAAATCCGCGTCCGAAGCTTCAACGAAGTCGGCTGCGTAAGGGGTTTTTGGGTCTTTTGTTTGTGCAGGTCGATGAGTAGCAATAACGAAAAAAGTAAAGTAACGATATTGGGCATAGAAAGTAGCTGCGACGAGACGTCCGGAGCAGTTGTTGTTGACGGAAAGGATGTTCTCTCTTGTGTTGTATCTTCTCAAATAGATAAACACGCAAAGTTCAAAGGCGTTGTTCCGGAAATTGCATCTCGCGCCCATCTGGAGATGATAAATTCCGTCGTGGATGATGCATTGAAACAAGCGGGCGTTAGTTTTTCCGACCTTGATGCAATATCAGCTGTCAATATGCCCGGATTGGTAGGCTCGTTGCTGATAGGTTTGACGAGTGGAAAAACGTATGCTTGGGCGTTGAATAAACATTTTATCGCTATCAATCATGTTCATGCACATGCTTACGGTGCAATAATGGAATATGGCGAGCCTATGAGGGCTTTTCCCGCGATTGCCCTTTTGGTTTCCGGAGGACATACGTCGATATTTTTGTGTAAGGGTCCTGTTGAAATGGAGTTGTTGGGTGCGACTCAGGATGATGCTGCTGGAGAAGCGTTTGACAAGGTTGCGAGTATTTTGGGATTAGGCTATCCTGGCGGGCCTATGATAGATAAGATTGCAAAGCGGGGGGACCCGAACGCTATAAAATTTAAACGTACGTGGCTTAAAAAAGATTCACTTGATTTTTCATTTAGCGGAATAAAGACAGCTGTTCTCTATTATGTGCGCGGGACAGATTTGTCTAAGCCCGACAGCTCGCATTTAACGGAATGCGAACGGGCTGATATAGCAGCGTCTTTTCAGGCTTGTGTTGTTGAAGTTTTGGTGGAAAAAGCAATTTTGGCATGCAAGCAATATGAGCTTGCGCGTTTGATTGTTGGCGGAGGAGTAGCGGCGAATAGCTATTTGAGAAAAAAATTGTCGGAACGTACGGAAGAAGAAGGAATAGAATTGATA
>CAZKNI010000177.1:0-4609 GCA_964554055.1 uncultured Phycisphaerae bacterium
GCTTGCTTGCTGTTTGCCAGAGCAATGTATAAATCTTCTCAAGGTAGCTGCGGCTGTGCTGCTTGCGGATTGTTGAATCAGCACAATCACGATGAACATGAAGATGAACACAATCACAGCGAGCAGGATATCGACGGACACGACGAAAACTAAAAGTTAGCTTAGCCGAAATTGTGATTGTGCGAAATAACGTAACGTATAATCGTTATTTACATGTGTAATCCGCCGTCCACAACAATTACTTGTCCGGTGATATAACTCGCTTGTTCCGAAGCTAAGAATGCAACAGCAGCTGCAATTTCTTCGGGTTTTCCGAATCTTTGCATAGGGATAAGAGGTTTTACCGAATCTTTAACTTTGTCGGGAAGAACATCTGTCATATCGGTTGTGATGAATCCCGGCGCAACAGCGTTTATTGTAATTCCGCGTTTTGCGACTTCTTTTGCCGCTGACTTTGTTAAGCCAATTAATACCGCTTTGGAAGCTGCGTAATTGCACTGTCCTGCATTGCCCATTATTCCCGAAACGCTTGTAATATTAATGATTCTTCCAGCTCTCTGGCGAATCATATATTTAATAGCAGCTCGCATCGCAATGAAAGCGCTTTTTAGATTAATGTTTATGACTTCGTCGAATTGTTCGTCTTCCATACTCATTAACAGTCCGTCGCGCGTAATTCCTGCGTTGTTAACGAGAATATCTATTCTTTCGTGATTTTCGACTGTTTCGTCAATAGCTGACGATAAAGCATTACTGTCTGAAATGTCGAGGGGTTTAGCGATGATTTTTCCCGCAAGCTGATTGGCTTCAGCGGATAATTCGTTGAGTTTTTCTTCGCTTCTTGCTATTGCGATTACTTTTGCTCCTGCTTGTGCGAGAGTCAGTGCAATCGCTCGTCCGATTCCTCTTGATGCACCCGTAACAAAAGCTATCTTATCCTGTAAATTAATATTCGTACTCATAAAATTCTTTTCCTTTCCGTTCTTTTTGATTTTTGAAATTATTACAAATAAGTGAACATTCGGAATCAATATAAATTAAATGTTACATTAAAAGATTTGCAAGTCAAATGTCAAACATTAAATTAAGAAGCATTGTGAAATATGTTTATCTTATTTTGCACACTGTTAATTCCCATTTTTTGAACTTAATATGCTTATTTTATGTCTGCTGAGAGTGCGTTTTTCGGTAAAGCTGTTTGATTTTTGCGATATTATTGGATGTTTGTTTGATATATTTCTCAAGGATATAGCGGACAACTGCCGATAAAGTTTTTGTCTTATCGGACGAGTTGGATAAAGGAATATTGCCAAAGTTAAGCGAGGACAACGGAATGTCAGAAAACAGAGCTTTGCTGATAATTATTGCAGGGATGCTGATAATGTCGGGATTTTTGCTTCCCGGCTGCCAATCTATGCATTGGCCTAACGGTAACAATCATGCATCTGCGAGGTCTAAAGCAACTCAAACATCGCAAGACAATAAAGTTAATCAGCATAACGGGTTTGCTAAATCCGACAGCCAACATATTGAGAGACGGACATATAGGCCTAACGGATATCGCTATGATTTTGCTCAAGTTTCGATGTTCGGCGATTTAGATGAGGGGACAAAATATGTTGACGATTTTGATGTTCAGTCCGGTCAACCCTCATTAAGCCTTCAGCAGCATACATTTACGAATGAAGGAGCGTGTTTCGACCCTTCGGTTTCTCCCGATGGAAAATGGCTTGCTTTTGCTACGACACAGTTTACGCTTAAGCCTGATATTTATATCAAGCCTATAAATGCAACAGCAATAACCCAAATTACTCATAGCCCCGCTAGTGACCTTCAGCCGACATTTAGCCCCGATTCGAAAAAAATCGCATTTTGTTCGGATCGAACAGGTTCTTGGGATATTTTTGTTGTCGATATCAATGGCAGAAACCTTCAACAGCTTACTGATGATCCCGCACCTGAAATGCATCCGAGTTTTTCTCCCGACGGGACGAAGATAGCTTATTCGAGATTCAATGTAAAAACTCATCAATGGGAAATTTGGCTTTTGTATCTCGATAATCCCGGGAAGAGAAAATTTTTGGCTGCAGGGCTTTTCCCTTCGTTTTCACCTAAAAGTGAGACGATTGTATATCAGCGAGCTAAACAGAGAGGAACAAAATGGTTTAGCATATGGACAATTACGCTTGGATCGGACGATCAACCGTCAATGCCAACAGAAGTTGTGAGTGCCCCCGATCGCGCACTTATCGGACCTAATTGGTCGCCTGACGGAACAAAATTAGTATATTGTGCTGTTCAGCCGATGGCAGCTGATAGGGGGAAAGCAAATGCGCAAATATGGATTGTAGAGGCTAATGGGTTCGGAAGAATGCCTGTTTCCGATTCCGGAGTAGGGTGTTTTAGTCCTGTTTGGTGTAAAGACGGACGAATTTTCTTCTGCTCAAATCGTGGCGATTGTGAAAATATTTGGTCTGTTATGCCGATAAATAATGTAGATGAAAACGAAGATGTTTTCGCATCATCGGGACAGGGACATGTAACGAATGAATCAAATGTTCATACGTCTTCGGGTTCGAATTCTCATTTAAAGGCAAATAGTCCCGTTCAAATAGAGACGAAATCAAATGCTGGGCATTAGGAAAATTACGACAATCGGGATAATTTTATCGGTAGCTGGCATATTTGTGTTAAGTGCAGGATGTTCAGTACAGAAAAAGTCTATGCAATTGATGAGTCCTTATCGTAAGCAGATGACGGTTGTGCTTGGGCCTGTGCTTAATTATAGCGGCGAGCAGAATTTAGATACTCTTAAAGTTACGGATATCCTTTATAGCGAGCTTCAACAGGTGCATGGATTTTCGGTAATACCTGTAAATCGTACATTGGCGGAAATGGCTAAAAATGGGATAACGAATATTGAAAATCCGCAGCAGGCGTTAAATTTAGCTAATCAATTAGGTGCGGATATGATAATAATTGCAGCGATTACGGAATATAATCCTTATTATCCGCCTATTGTGGGAATAGCTATGCAAGTGTACAGCGTGAATGATAATAAGGAATTTTCAGCTGCCAGTGTGAATCCGGTTCAATTAGCTCGTTCTGCATCACCTTTGAAAATATCCGTTAATGTAGGGCAGGAGTATTTGCCGAAAAATCAGATACAGGAAATATTTAATTCGAGAGATAAGAGAATAGCAAAATTGGCGAGAGAATTTGCAAAATTGCGCGGAACGGGCTCAAGCCCTTACAAAACGGATTTGTATCTGCGTTCTCAAGAGTATTATTTACGATTTGTTTGTTATGAGAGTATCAAAAAGCTGCTCGAGAAGGAGCTTGAGCGGATGAATTTTACATATCTGACGGATACTGCAAGAGAAAAGGAGTTCAATTAACAATGGAAATGCGACAGATTTCACTGGTAAAGGGTTCTCATCGCTTTGTGTTTCGTTACACGTCGGGTTCGGAGCCTCAAATTATTGACAGTTTTATCGAGTTGGCTGATGATGCCAATAACGATTTCGACTGGTTCGATGCAGCTGTGCTTAGCTATCAGATGGGTAAGAAGATGGAGCATCAGCTTGACGAGGCAATTACCTGATAGAACGAAATAATCACAGCTAACTCTTAAGGTGTTGTAGGAAGTGACGGAAGACGCCCAAAGCCAGGAAAGATAGATATTTGTTTATACGAAAAGGGCAAAAACTTCGCCGAAGCAGAGACAAAAGAGCTATGAATAATTGTGAGTTAATAACGGAATTTATTGATTATTTGCGATTTGAAAAGCATTTTTCGAATTATACAGCACGTTGTTATTCAGCAGATTTGAAACAGTTTATAGAAGCGGTTTTATCTCAGCAGGATATAGGTACGGAACTCGAGGCTTTGAGTGCTTCGCCGGAGATAAATAATAATGGCGAAAACGGAGGAGTTGCGACTCTTGCCGTTCCGAGTCTTAAGGAAAAGCTTCTTTCTGTTGGCCCGGAGCATATAAGAGCGTATTTAGCGTATTTGCATAATCATAATTACTCAGCGTCGAGTAGCGCTCGTAAGCTTGCAACGCTGCGTTCCTTCTATAAGTTTCTTGTGAGGCGTGGGCATATATCGTCCAATCCGGTTGCAGCTATTAAGACTCCGCGACAGGAAAAAAGGCTGCCCAAATGCCTTACTCTGGAACAGGTACAAAGACTCTTAAATACGCCTGATGAGAAAGATTGGCTGGGCAGCAGGGATAAAGCGATGTTGGAAACGATATATTCGACGGGTGTTAGAGTTTCCGAGCTTGTTGATTTGAATATAGATGATGTTGATTTTTTAGGGGGAATGCTTCATATTCGCGGAAAGGGAAATAAAGAGCGTTTAGCACCTATCGGTCAGACAGCAATGCTTTCGATAAAGAAATATCTGGCGATGAGAAATCAACATGCCAATTCAGCTCATTTTGACCAAAAAGCATTGTTTGTGAACAAGCACGGTAAGCGTTTGAGTACTCGTAGCGTGCGTAGAAAACTTGATAAATATCTTATCGAAGCGGGACTTGACCCGAGTATATCGCCTCATACGTTAAGGCATAGCTTTGCGACAAATATGCTCAATAATGGCGCTG
>CAZKNI010000178.1:0-2678 GCA_964554055.1 uncultured Phycisphaerae bacterium
TTTTCCGATTTCATATAAACTCTTTTCTTTTTATCTCAATTATTGACATTTATTTGTCAAACAGGTATGTTAGATATGTAATTGTAATAAAAGGATGAAAATGAGTGCGTCCGTTACAGTTTTGAGTTCCAATGTTTTAGTGCTTAACAAGCATTATATGGCTCTCCGTGTCGTTTCTGTTCGCAGGGCATTTTCATTACTCTGCAGAGAGTTAGCACAAGTAATAAGCGTCGAGGATGGAAAATATTGCACGTATGATTTCCAATCATGGGCGGAAATAAGTCAGTTAAAAAAAGAATTCGAACCGGACGAACATGAATGGATTCGCACCGTCCATTTTGAATTAGCTGTCCCGAGAATCATTAGGCTGTTGTTTTATGACAAGCTCCCTCGTCAAGAAGTAAAATTCAATCGTAGAAACATTTTCGCACGAGATCACAATCGATGCCAATATTGCGGCAAAAAGTTTCCGACTTCCGAATTAAGTCTCGATCATGTCATTCCCAGGTCGCAGGGAGGAAAAAGCACTTGGGAAAATATCGTTTGTTGCTGCCTGAAATGCAACGTTAAAAAAGGCGGAAAGACGCCCCAGCAAGCTGGCATGAAGCTAATAACAGCTCCTCACAAACCGAAACGCTCGCCTCTGCTTACCGTTAAACTTTCACATAATCGTTACGCTTCATGGAAAGAATTTCTCGATCAAGCCTATTGGACTGTTGAGCTCAAAGAATAAACAAAAATAGAGGCAAAACAACCCATATCCGTTAACTTAGAAGCTTGTCTATTTCGGCACGAATTGCACGTATATGCTCAGGCCTCGTTCCGCAGCATCCGCCTATTATCGATGCGCCCGCTTCGACAAGCTCTTTTACTTTGGCAGCCATATCTTCCGGGCTTTGCCTAAAAACCGTTTTGCCATCGATAAGTTCAGGCACTCCAGCGTTCGAGTGAATTAAGATAGGCTTGTCGGAAAATTTCCTCAACTCCGCTGTTATAGGTATCATCTGCTCGATTCCGTTTCCGCAATTCGACCCGATAACATCTGCTCCCGCTTGCGTCAATGCCTTCGCAGCTCGCTCACAATCGACACCCATCATCGTACGAAAACCGTTAGGCGTCGGGTCAAAAGTCATCGTTGTTATTATATCCAATTCCGAATCGACTTGTTTCGCAGCTTTTATCGCACAGACAGCTTCTTCGATAGCTGTCATTGTTTCTATACATATAACTCTCACGCCTGCCGAGACGATAGCTGATATCTGTTCTGCGAAAATATCTTCCATTTGCTGCTCTGTCATTTCACCCAAAGGCTCTAAAAATTCACCCGTTGGCCCAATTGAGCCTGCTACGATTGTTCCCGTCCCAGCGACTCCTTCAAGCGACAGCCTGCCTCCCGCTTCGTTAAATTCCTTTACCTTATCGCCAAAGCCAAACTTTTCGAGCTTAACACGTGAGCCGCCAAATGTATTTGTCAAGACCAAATCGGCGCCAGCTTTGGAATATTCCGATGCTATCGACCGTACAATTTCGGGATGCGATATATTCCATTCTTCAGGACAATCTCCGGGCTCTAATCCGTTTGCTTGAAGCATTGTTCCCCATGCCCCGTCAGAGACCAGAAGCTTTTTCTCTGCCAATTTGTCTAACAATATTCCCATAAATTTTATCTCCTGTTGCATATTTATAAGAGACATCCAATAGCTTATTGATATAGATATAACTTACATTTATAGCTGAAGACAATTTCCGTAATGATATTTCGAATCAGCTGAGATTTATGATATATCTTCCGATTAATTTTGTCAAAGCTATTTGCGGAGGGCATGTCTTAAAATATCCGCCAAAATACATTGTTCTCCGTCATTATGCTTTCGGCACATCTTCAACTTTTCTTCGCTCGCAATATCGAGTATAACTCGTTTTGCCCGCAAGAAAAGATGATGAGGAAGCGAAAATTGCAAATTCGAAATTTATCGCGTTTGCTGATATTGCGAAAACAATAGATAATTCGCATATCGGATACGCTCTAATATACAAAATGTAATCAGCTGATTTTGTCAGCGTTGCGTTGCGAATCGTCAATAGCTGCCTCACTCCGTCATGCGAGTCCCGAAGGGGTGAAGCAATCTAAAATCTTTAATTCTTTATGCTGCTCACGCCGCGAAGTTTCGCGAAGCGAGTCAAACCCTAAAACCGAAAAACGTTTCATATCAAAACAAAAGCCTTAATCCTGAAAATTTTCGCATCCCGGAACAAACTCTTAATCTTGAAGTTTTAGGGCTTGACGAGCGCAGCGCGAGAACCCTGCATGAAGCTGAACAATGTCATTGCGAGGAATGAGCTCGAAGAGCGAAGCGACGCGGCAATCTATTCTTTCAAATCCGCAATCCTTTATGCTTCCTCACGCCGCGAAATTTCACGAAGCAAAACGAAGCGCGAAAACAGGCTTTGCCTGTCGCTTCTGACAATGTCATTGCGAGGAATGAGCTCGAAGAGCGAATGACGCGGCAATCTCCAATCCGAAATCCGCAATCCGAAATCTCTTCAGCTCGTCATTGCGAGCGAAGCTGATAGGCGGAGCGCGGCAATCTCTTCTTCGCCTGTCAAGCCCGTTCGCGGGGAACGTTTTTCCTCGTCGCAGCATCTTTCGTCGCGAGCAAAAACAGCTTGCACTTGTC
>CAZKNI010000179.1:0-3340 GCA_964554055.1 uncultured Phycisphaerae bacterium
CTTGAATCGCAATTGATTCGTGCACAACGATTAGCAAGCATGGGAACGATGACTGCTATACTCGCACACGAATTCAATAACATTCTAACTCCGATTGTAAGTTATGCCAAATACGCTTTATCTCGAAACGACCCCGAATTACACCGTAAAGCCCTTGAGCGAGCATATCACAATGGAAGTGAAGCTGCTGAAATATGCAAACAAATTTTAAAATTTGCAAGAGGCGAAAACACGGACAATACTTGCAATGTTTCCGACGTTATTCACTCAACATTAAAATGTCTCACACGCAATCCCGAAAAAGACAACATAAAACTTATTCTTGAACTCGACGAAAACGTAACAGCTGCAATTCAGCCTAACTTATTGCAACAAGTATTGTACAATCTAATAATAAATGCTCGAAACGCAATGCTTGGGCGAGGAGGAACATTAAAAATATCTGCAAAATCCAAGAATAATCAAGCTTATATTCAAGTTTCCGATACGGGAAAGGGAATATCGCCCGAAATAATTGACAAAATCTTCGACCCGTTTTTTTCCACCAAAAATATAGGCAACGACAGTAACGACTCATCCGAACATCAACAAGGAGGCGCAGGATTGGGATTATCGGTTTGTAAACATATTATAGAAAAAGCATCCGGAAACATTGATGTTACAAGCCAACTTGAAAAGGGCACAACCTTTACAATAACCCTTCCGACGAAACATCCTTCCGGAAATTAACACTTATTTTTGTTTTTTAGCCTTAGCGGGCTGACTTGCAGGCTGAGTACTCGCAACTAAGAAAGCTTTATATTTTTTGAAGACACTCTCATTAGGAGATAACTTAAGCGCATTATCAATTGCATCTATCGCTTGTTCAATCATATTCAGTTTAGCATATTGCTGAGCTAATAAAAACCATAATTGAGTATCCTGATTATTAGCTTCGATTCCTTTCTTAATATATTCCAAACCGAGTAATTTCATCTGCAGCTCTAACGCATAAGCCTTTCTTGCCGTTAATCTAAGCAACTCTATATATGCCTGAGAATTTTTAGGATTTATATCTATTAATGCATTATATATCTCTGTTAACGCATCAAGCGATAAAATAATTTGATTAACAGCATCTGTATTATTTTTATCTGCTTTAAAAATGTCTTTAGCAACTGCTATCGCTTCTTCGAGAGTTTGAACAGCTCCGCTAAAATCCGCTTGTTCCGGATTAGCCTTTGCCAAAATTTGTTGATATTCAAACTGCAAACGTCCAAACCGATATAACAACGTAGGCAGCAACTTCTTAGCCTCTTCGGAAACATTTGCTTGCTGTTTAGCGGCTTCCACCGCGCGCCTCATATATTCAACCGCTTGTTTAAACAAGTCCGGATCATAATTCTGTTCGACAGCTCTTCCACGAAGTGCAAGAGCAAGATTCGTCAAACCTTGAATATGATTAGGTTCAAGACGGTCAACGAGATATTTCAAATCCTGAATCGAAAGAGAATAAGCCTGCTGCATCAGATAACACGTCCCTCGCCCGAAATACGCTGCAGGGTCACCCGGATTAACTCTAAGATATCGTGTATAATATTCAATAGCCCAAGAAGGGTTCAATCGCCTATAAAGCTCCGCCAACCCGAAAAGAGCCTTCGGATAATCGCTTTTAAGTTTAAGTATTTGTCTAAATATCGATTCGCTTGTCGCTGAATCACCTAAATCCCAAGCTTTATATGCAATATCAACAGCTTGCCCCAAATATTTCTCTGCCCCTATATCATCCCCTCTCAAAATAGCCTGCTGAGCTTCATCAAGCAACTTTTTCACTTCATTCCGGTTGATAGCTGATTTGTTATCGATAGGATTAGAAGCATCATCCGAAACCCCCAAACCCTGGGCATACAAAGCGGAAGAAACAACACATAAAACAAAAATAATAAGGCAAATCAAAAAATTACGTCTTGTACTCATATATAATTTCTCCGTTAGATATTGATATCAATAGAAAATGATAAATCAAAATCAGAAAGTCTTCAAGTTAAAAGAAAGATAAAAGATTGATTCTTTGATTTATACGCTCAAACTCAACGTTGCCCCTACTTCTGGCGCAACATCAACAGACTCTTCAACAGACTCATCAGCTTGCTGCTTCTCAGCTGCTAATTTATCCATCAACATTACCCATGTTTCCCGCTGATAATTCAAAATCTTCAGAGCATCGTCAAGGGCATCTATATCATGTTTGAGATTTCCCTCGACAAGCCTTCTATAAATAAAATTATACAAACTGCTGAGCTTAGCGCACAAATCGGGATTAGATTCATGGTCGAGCCCTGCTGACATCTCAAGAACAATATTTTGTGCACGAATAAGAGCCTCGTGAGCCTTATCCAATTTGTTTTCCTGCAAATAAGATTTGCCCTGCTCCGTAAACCTAATTGCCCCGTCATACAACATAAGATGAAGCTCTTCGGGAGAAGCTGTCAATATCTTCGTCTTCAAATATTCCATGCTGAAATTTTTGTCTTGTGCTATCATATGTTTTCCCTATAACTATTTTAACCTATCCCACAATTATACGAGACAATTCAGTTTCGCTATTTAGATTTAGTTGTATTATTACTCTGAGTAGACATCGGCGCAACAGGCGTATAACTTGATAAAGCACTTTGCATCGATTGCATTTTGGCAAGTGCTTCTTCCATCGCATAAAATTGTTTATATAAGCGTTTTTCTTTAAGATCCAGCAATTCATTGAGATAATCTATTCTATCGTTCAACAAATCTATTCTCTTATCATAATTCTCCGTCTTATGAGTAAGGACACCGTCATCGCCATCCGTAAGATAATCTATCGTTTCTTCCATTATGTAGCCGAAGCCTTTATCTTCAGCGGAAAAAAGCTCTTCGACAGATTCCGAATCCGTATCATATGCCGCTTGAAACTTTTCTTTGTCAAATTGCAACTTTGCATCACTGCCAACGCTAATCCCTATATCGCTAAGCCTCTTATATTGGCCTGAAACTTCAAATGTATGTCTTACAGCATCCATCAAGCGATTTCTGATAATACTCACCGTATAATCGCCAAGTAAAGGCCCGCCTTGTTCCGTATCAGCGTCATATTTAGTATCATCATCAAGCGTATCGAGTATTTTATTAAAGTCATCCACAAATGATTGTATTTTATCCATAATTCCGTCAACATCAGCTGATACCGAAACGGTTACGGGTGTATCACTCACAGCGTTTGCTGTTAATGTCAACCCGGGAACCGTATCCTTAAATACATTTGTGCTCGATGACGTAACAATAGAGTTCGCTCCGGACATACCCCCAAAAGATACAATCGCAT
>CAZKNI010000180.1:0-2584 GCA_964554055.1 uncultured Phycisphaerae bacterium
TTATCCTCATCAAGACATTCACCTTCCCGAATAAGTTCCGTTCGAAACCCTAATAACTCATCACGAAAACATCTCGCAACATCCCACATTATATAAGCTATTCGCCTATGTCCCAGCTCATATAAATATCTTGCTGCCAGCAATCCAAGCTGAAGGTCATCACCCGTAACATAATTAAAATCATGCCTGCCACGCCAAGGATTATCTATAAACACAACAGGCTTGCAAGATTCACTCAAAACTTTCGCATATTCCCTAAAATAATCATTTCCCGCATAAAGAACAATAAATCCGCCAACCTCTTCATTACTGCAAAATTCATCTATCGTCTGCCTTATACTCTCAACATCGGGAAACAAAGGACGATGAATAAACGTATAATTATGCTCTATGCAAAATCGTCGGCAGACTTGTAAGCAGCTCATCCCGAACGGACTCGTATGAGGAGAAAAACTCACCTCGTCTTTACAAAAATACAACATCACAATCGTCAGCGCCTTTTCCTTGCAAGATTCGATTTGTGAAACAAACACGCCCTTTCCGTGTCGAACCTTTACAAGCCCTTCTCGCTCAAGCTGAGCTAATACCCGAGAAACCGTAGCCGTCCCAACATTATTTTTACTCGCCAACGAACGAACAGACGGCAACTTCATATTCGGGGCATAATCTCCACGCAATACCTTATGTTTCAAATCGAGATAAAGCTGCTCACTCGTCATGCCGAATTGTGATTTTGCAATAGCACACATAAATTCCTATTTCCGCTTACCTTTAAACAAACTCATTACTCCGGCAGATACAAATAAAACACAAGTAGCGGGCTCGGGAACTCCAAAATATACATCTTCCAACAATGCTTCCTGTGATTTCCCGTAACTCTGAAATAGCAACTCATTATTACCGGAAGAAAGAGAAAATGCAAAACTCACTTCATCGTCAGGAGTGCCCGAAGGAACATACGGATTCGATGCATCCCCGTGCGGAGAATCATTCCTGCGATATCCCATATCCCAGCGCTTTACCGTTACCGTACCGTTCTCTATCATCACCTCATAATGATACCAGTCTTTAGGATTCGCTGGCAAAGAAGAATATTTATCTATCTCACCGCTTCCGTCGTTCACTCCGACAAAATACCTCTTGCCATCTCGAGACTTATTATCGCCAAACACTTCAATATAGATATAATTATTTCCCGTTTTATTACCGATAAAAATCCTTTCGGACCAGCTGCTGCTCCAATCCTCTGCATACTTGAAATCGAAAGCAACATGATAGACACTTGCACCGTTAGCATCGTCAAGAGATGTCTTCATACCTGCAAATGGACTCCCACTTCCGGAAGAACGATACGCAACTTCACCTTCGCGATAAAGAACGCTTCCGTTATACGGATACTCATCTTTCTTGCCAGCATATGCATGTAAGTCAATCATTCCGGACGCTCCTTCATCAATTGTCCATTTCGTATTGTTTTCTGTCGAAAAATCGTCATAAAGACCGAACGGAGTTCCATAAGCACTTCCAATCAACAACAATACCGAAATACATCCCAATAATTTTCTCATTTTCAGCTCCTTTCATTTAACATAACTTTAAAATTACAATACAAAAACTTAAACATAAAAAATGCATCGATGCATCGATTAACGATATCTACAAAAATATACAACAACGTATCAAACAACAAATTTCGTTTTCATCAACAAACATCTCTTAACAATTCCTCGACATAATCAATCATCCAAATGCTTCCTTGCAATTTCACTGCTTGCAAGCCTTAAAAATTCCTCGATGCAATTACATCTAAACAAATAATCCGGCACATTTTCCCATTTATTTTTATTATTTGAATTTTTTATAAATCTTTTCGCAATCATTCACTCAAACCCAAACTACAACTGTTTCAGTGATATCGAAACATTGAAACACTAAATATATATTAATAAAAATCCCTTTCCCTGTCAAATTTTTTTAAGAAAATTACTAAAAAATTACTTTTTTATTACAAATTTTTATTACAGAAGAAATGTTTCAAAAGTGATTCCCTGCAAATACTTACAGCCCCCTTATCGCCGTCAAATCGACTAATTGTACCGTAACATCTTCACCCCAAAATAGGATTTTTTATTTTCTGCTGATAATTACAGCGCCAGCTACATGAAATCTATATTTAAGAGGAATAGCAACACACCCGTTTACAACTTTAAACTCTTTTTGCAAACTCTCAAGCCCGGGCCCCACAAATTTTATTATTACATCTTTGCTTTTCCACCAATTAGGAATTTTTACACTAATTTCAGTATCGGGCGATATAACCGGAATCACAGGCCCTAATTTTTCGCTATGCATTTTTTTATTTACAATAATAACGACAATGGAATCTTCACCTGAAATCATTGAGCGTGCAAAAATAGCATCCGAGTTATATTTCACAAGTCCGGCAGGTGTACCTTTAGCGAGATATTGTCCGATTTCCTGAAATTCATTAGACATTTGTTTAATTTCATTTTGCAACAAGGGATTATCATTCCAACCGGTAAATCGTTTGCTCGTACAATTGATATAATATCCTAATCCGCTC
>CAZKNI010000181.1:0-4666 GCA_964554055.1 uncultured Phycisphaerae bacterium
TCCCGGTGGCGATAGGGAATTTATGACGATTGATGAAATGACGGAATTATTCTCTCTTGAACGCATCGGGAAGACAAATGCAAAATTTGATAGAGATAAGCTATTATCTTTTAATTCTCATTATATTCAGACGCTTAGCGAGTCCAGACTCAAAAAGCTTATACGTGAGTTTTTGTTTAATGCTGATGTTGATTATCCGTTGAAATCAGCTGATGACGAAGCGTTGACTAAAATTATTGAATTATATAGGCCTCGCGCAAAGACGCTCAAAGAACTTGCGGAAATGTCGAAGTTTTTTTTCGTTGATGAAATCGAATATGACAACAAAGCTGTTCGTAAGTTTTTACAAAAAGAACAGGGCAGAGAGGTATTGGAAGATGTCGAAAAAATCTTGACGGAAATTGATGATTGGACGGAAGAATCAATAGAAGCAAAGCTAGCTGAATATTGTGAAAGAAAAGAATTGAAGTTCGGCAAAGTTGCTCAGCCGATACGTGTTGCGGTTACGGGTACGCCAATAAGCCCTCCTATTTTCGAAACACTCGTGTTGTTGGGCAAGCAGAAAGTGCTAAAAAGATTTTCAGTTGCCAGACAATTGGCAGAACAAGAAACAGGGGAGAAGAAATGAAGACGCGTTCGACAACGATTTTAACGGTAAGGCGGAATAAACAGGTTGCTATGGGTGGCGACGGTCAAGTAACGCTTGGCGAGGTTGCTCTCAAACATGATGCTGTCAAGATACGCACGCTTGTAGAAGGCAGAGTTTTATGTGGGTTTGCAGGTTCAGCTGCTGATTCTCTTGCCTTACTTGAACGGTTTGAAGCTCGTTTGAACGAATCGAAATCTAATATCAAGCGAGCTGCTATTGCATTGGCTCGTGATTGGCGGACAGACAAAATATTGAGGCGTTTTGAGGCGATACTCGCTGTTGCTGATGCTGATACGTCTCTTATTGTTTCCGGTTCGGGTGATGTGATTGAGCCTTCGGACGGGATAATTGGAATAGGTTCGGGAGGAGCTTATGCAATATCAGCGGCAAAGGCATTGCTTGCACATACGAAACTTTCCGCTGGCGATATTGTAAAGACAGCACTCGAAATAGCAGGTGAACTTTGTATATATACAAATAAAAATATTCATATTGAGACGATAGACCTAAAATGAAATAGAAGCATAAAGACGGGGAATTGAATATGACAAATAATAATGATTTTTCCAAATATTGTGATGACCTTACTCCGAAGCAAATAGTTGGCGAGCTTGATAAGTATATTATCGGCCAGGATGATGCCAAAAAATCGGTTGCTATTGCGATACGAAATCGGTGGCGACGTTTGCAGCTTGAAGAACAGCTTCGCAAGGAAATCGGCCCGAAAAATATTTTAATGATAGGTCCGACAGGTGTCGGAAAGACAGAAATTGCACGCCGTCTTGCTGAACTGGTAAAGGCTCCGTTTATCAAGGTTGAAGCGACGAAATATACAGAAGTTGGCTATCACGGTCGTGATGTGGATGCGATGATTCGCGACCTTTTGGAAATGGCGCTGCGTATGGTCAAGGCTCAATACGCAGAAGAAATCAAAGAGCAAGTCGATAAGCAGGTAGAAGAGCGTTTGCTTGACGCATTGCTTCCTGCAAGAAGTTTTGATTCCGAGGATGAACAGGCGAGAGAGCGTGCTGAGCGTACACGTAATAAAATCAGAGAGCAATTGAGAAAAGGTGTGCTCGAGGATAAATTAGTTGAAATCGTAATAGAGGAAAAGGCAATTCCGATGGGTGTCTTTACGCCTATGGGAATGGAGCAAATGGACGAGGAGTTTCAGGGCATATTGGATAAGCTTATTCCGACTCGTACTCAGACGAAAAAAATTCCGGTAAAAGACGCTCGCAAGATTATTCGTTCTCAGCAGCTTGATGCAATGCTCGATAACGAAAAAATTGTAACCGAAGCTATTAAGCGAACAGAGAATGCGGGCATTATTTTTATCGACGAACTTGACAAGCTTTGTGTGCAAGAGTCTTCCCGAGGCCCCGATGTTTCACGTCAGGGTGTTCAACGGGATTTGCTGCCTATCGTTGAAGGTTCGACGGTATATACTCGTCATGGCCCCGTCAGAACGGATCATATCTTATTTATTGGTGCCGGTGCGTTTTCACGTTCAAGGCCATCAGACCTTATGCCCGAGTTGCAGGGGCGTTTTCCGATACGCGTGGAGCTCAATGAGCTTACAAAAGATGATTTTGTTCGGATTCTTACCGAACCGCAAAACGCTTTGATAAAGCAGCAAAAAGCACTGTTAGCTACAGAAGGAATTACGATTGAATTTTCGAAAAAAGCAATCGAAACAATGGCAAAAATTGCATATCAAGTCAATCAAACATCACAAAATATAGGCGCAAGACGCCTCTATACGATTGTAGAGAAGCTGATGGAAGAGATTAGTTTTGACGCCCCCGATATGAAACGCAAAACGATAAAAATCGATGAGAAATACGTAAATGCTCAGCTTGGAACGCTTGCAGAAGATGAAGACTTGTCAAAATTCATATTGTAAATCTAACGCAAGTAGCGGGACGAAGCATATTAGAAATATCGCTGTCGTTACCGGTACACGTGCGGAATATGGCATATTACGCAATCTTCTTGTCGCTATAAACGAGCATAAACGATTGAATCTTCAGTTGATTGTTACCGGAATGCACCTTTTGAGGGATTTCGGATATACGATAGGCGATATTAGAAATGACAAGTTCAAAATTGCCGCTAAAGTTTCGATGTATAAATCCGCTGACGATTTGCAAGAGTATCTTCCGCAGGCTTTAGCACGGGCGAGCGAAAAAATCGGAAAATATGTTTTGGGAAATGATACGCATTTTATCGTTGTATTAGGCGATAGGCTCGAAGCTTTTGCCGGTGCACTCGCCGGGCTAACTGCAAATGTTCCCGTTGTCCATCTTCACGGTGGCGAATTAGCTCCTGGCGATATGGACGATAGAATCAGATATGCAATCTCGTCTATTGCAAATATTCATTGTGTTGCTACATCTGAAGCTAAACGCAGGCTTATTCGCACGGGCCAAAATCCCGAACATATTTTCGTTACGGGCGCTCTTGCGCTCGATGAGATTTTTAACGCAAAACGTTTGTTTAGCTGTGATACGAAAAAGAGTATATGTCAAAAGTTTAACTTGAATTTGAATAAGCCTATTGCAATTATTCTGCATCATCCCGCTGGCTTTGGCGCTAAGCGAGAATATATGTATATGAAAAACATTTTAAAAGCTGCAGGGGCTTTACAGGGCATAATTATAGGTTCGAACAATGACCCTGGCCATAGCGGCATAAAAAAAGCGATAGACGAATTTTTAAAACGGCCTAACATTTCCAAGCGTTGGAGATATTGCCAGTCGCTTATCCGTAGCGAATATCTGCGCACAATATATGCTGCTGATATATTAATCGGTAATAGCTCATCGGGAATATTTGAAGCTAATGCATTGGGAACTGCTGTCGTCAATATAGGCCCTCGTCAGCTTAATCGCCAGCGGAACGGTAATGCTATTTTTGACGCATCTTATACGCTCAGCGATATTCGCAATGCGATAAGAGAAGCTTTGCGATTTGCAAATACGAATCGTATTCGTTCTTCCCGGAAATTCGGAAAAGGAACAGCCGGCTTTAGTATAGCGGACATTCTTGCTAATATTGAAATTACTCGTTCGTTACGGATAAAGACTTTTTTTACTCATAACAATTCCGAAGGATGAAACAACATATCGATTTGCCTTAGCTTTTCATACGAGCTAATCTGAAACAATACGGAGCTATGGCAGCTTGAGTCGCTTGGCATGCAACAGCTGTATTTTATTTTATATCGGAATTCGGGTAAGCTCACACAGATTGGCTAATATCGTTTTATATTTCTTGACATCACTTGCAGAATCCCGAGACAGCCAAAAATGTTTATTGATTCGTATTTTCGTCTGCCCAGCTGTCGATATAACCTTTGAGCTTGACATCTATTATGAATTAATAAAATCTGACCGTAAATGTTTTATATTTTCCGGTAGGTGTTACGGATTGAATATTACAATTGCGGATATAGCCTGCCATTTCGTTGCGGATAGCTGTTATAAATTGCTCTACTTGTTCTTCGGAACCCTCAACGTAAAGCTCAACCGAACCGTCGGAAAGATTCATTACATAGCCCCTTACGTCAAAATTACGAGCGAGTGAATTAGCTGTATATCTAAATCCGACTCCTTGTACTCTGCCCTCGAAGCGAACAAGCTTTGCAACAATATCTTTCGCACTCATCGTATATTCGCTCGAATTGTAATAATTCGTTATATTTTTTTTCCGGTTGCAATTCCCAAGCCGATTATTATCAGCAAAAGACTCATAGGTTCTGGAGCTGGCATAGCAGCTGATTTAGCTGATGTGATAGATGATTGCTCAAATAGCTCATTTGATAATAAAATCAGCTCAGCTGGTACTGTTCCGAATGCCGCTCCTGCTCCTAATCCGCCCGGAACTTCATATTCCATTTTCAGTTCCGCCTCTAAATCAAAGCTTGCCCCTATTGTTGTGCTATACTCATATTTTAAGACCGTATCGTCAAATGTTACAAGCCAAACTTTACCCAAATCGGGAACTGTAATAGGA
>CAZKNI010000182.1:0-3127 GCA_964554055.1 uncultured Phycisphaerae bacterium
CTCAATCCACAATCCACAATCCGCAATCGACAATTCCTCTTGGCCTGTCAAGCCCTAAAACCGAATAACGTTTCATATCAAAACAAAAGCCTTAATCCTGAAAATTTTCGCATCCCGGAACAAACTCTTAATCTTGAAGTTTTAGGGCTTGGCATTTGCGGATATCGAAACGCTATTTCAATATCCACAAATCAATTTGTGGATATCTCAGTATCCACAAATGATTTTGACGTCTTACTTTTCAACTATTTTAAGTAATTCATCAAACATTAAAGTGGCAGCCCTATTTCCCGTTGCTTCGCGCAACTTTTATAACATATAATACAATTTTCAACGAGCGAATAAATACGAGCACATTCGCATTATTCCTTTACAGCTTTAATACACCCTAACTGCTTTTGATTCCGGATAATAATGATATAATATTTCCAGTGCGGTATATCCCTTTCTCGCCAATCCTTCCGCGCCATATTGACACATTCCGACGCCGTGCCCTAAGCCTCTGCCATGTGTTAATAGATATTCTTGCCCTTCCTTGATTATATCGCACCAAGTCGAAGGCATAACCCGCGAGCCTATTATCAAACGAAACCGTTCGCCTTTCAATACGACTCGCTCACCCGTATCCGATATTATTGCCAATCTCCCTATTCTGCCGAATGGCGTGCGCTTCAGTATTTCGATAGCTTCTATCGACGAGGCATCAGCCCCCAATATTCCGCGGCTCTTTAATGCCTCCGCTATTTTGTGCGATGATATCTTTCGATTTGTCCAGCGATAATAAGGCGAAATATTGCACGTATCGCATTTAACGCCGCCACGTAACGGTTTGATAGAATAGCTAATATTGGCAATGCTGCTTGCCGACTGAGTCCTGCCACCGCAAGTGCTGCTATAATAAGTAGGAAATATTTTCCATTTCCCGTTGGGCAATTGACCGGTCAAAACAATTCCGCGTGTAGAATCGACAGCCCTGTTTGCCTTCGATATTTCTACCGATTTACCCAAATATACCTGCGATGCCTCCGTCGCCAATACATCCCATTTCCGAGAATGCCTAAGAGTATATTTTTCATACAAAGCAAACGTACGCGCACATATTGCTTGTGCCTTGAACGTTTCACTTTCAAAACGACTTGGCAACTCGCCGGGCAATACCCCTTTCAGATAATCTTCTATCGGAACATGATTAACTGCTAAAATCTGCGAGCCGTTTACCTTATATATCCGCAAACTTCCGCGATAATATTTATGCTCCAATCTCAAAACACCGTTTTCTTTGGGAACAATATCACAATAATCCGAAACAAATATTCCTTTTTTCCCGAATACAATTCTATCGTCCGACGCAGAACAGTAGCAAGCTTTCAGACGATTGCCATGTGCAATAAGTTGCGATTTGGAATCATATATTTCGAATGCTCCGTCAATTCCAAGTAAAATCCTCTCCGCATTCCCTTTCAGCTTCACTCGTATCACAGGCTGAGGAACTTTAATTGTAGGAGCAACAGTTACTTTCTTAGCAAATCGACACCCGACGGGAAGAAACAAAACAACACACACAATCGCAATAGATAGCAAAGCACGCAAAACACTCTTGCGAGGCAACACCTTGTCATCATTAAGCTTCATTCATTTTCCTGCTATTTAACCCGTCATCATTATCCGTCTGCTATATGTATTATTATATGCAAAAGACGAAAAACAACGTGAAATATAAAAATCGTGAAATATCTTACACGTTGCAACGTATTATGCACGAAGAGCGATTCCAAGCTCCGCCAATTTCTCTTTTATTTCATTAAGCGAAACAAGACCGAAATTCTTCACCGACATCAAATCCGATTCCGAATATTTAAGCAAATCGCCTATCGTTTCGATATTCAGATTTTGTAAGCATTTGCTGCTTCGTACCGAAAGTTGAAGTTCGTCTATCGATTTTTCCAAAATTTCCGGGCTTGCATTTTCGCTAGCTGACGGGGCGCTCATAGGCAGCATAGCTGCTGCTTTTTTCGACGCTTTATCTTCCAACGCTTGACCGAGTCGGAGATTTTTCGATGCCAAAATAGCTTTTATTTCGTTAAGTGAGGTCTCTCCGAAATTCTTATACGCCAGCAATTCCGCTTCCGTTATCTTCGTTAAATCGCCAAGCGTACGTATTCCCATTTTCTTAAGACAATTTCTGCTTCGAACCGATAATTCGAAATCACTTATAGGCATTTCCAGTACTTGCTGGAATTTGTCTCGCTGCTTTTCGCTTTCTTCGTCGTATCGCATCACCATCGACCCTTCGACATCCTTGAGAAACAGCTTAGCCCGAGGATGATTCGGATAAACTTCAAGCACTTCTTCAAGCAATTTTTTCGCCTGTTCGAATTTCCCTCCGTCTTCCAGCAAGACAGCCAAATTCAGCATAGCGTTTACATGTACAGGTTCACATTCCAAACATTGCTTATACAATTCTATTGCGTCTTCCTCTTCACCGTGTAAATCTTCAAGATACGCCAATCGGAATATTGCACAAACATATTTATCGTCCGTCTCTATTGCCTGTTCGAGCAATTCCATTGCCTGTTCATATTGTCCTTCGTGTTCCAATACTCGTGCTTGTTGATAATAATAATATTTACTTTCGGGTGCCACCTTTTTAAGTTCTTTCAAATAACCCTCTATTGCTTTCATATCACCCGTCAGCCGGGCACATTCTATCATTTCCGACAACGCATGAGGCTCATCCCAGCCTTTATTTTTTGCTCGCTCAAAATCCGCTATTGCATGCTCGTAATCCCCTTTTCCTTTATAAGCAAGCCCCAAAAGCCAGCGCTTATCCGTTCCTTCCGGAGCTTCTCGCAAAAAGTGTATTACTCGTTCATATTCGCCGACAATAATACTCGCTGCTCCCAATGCAATCGCATTGTCTTTATTCGCATCAGCCTGTTCAATATAATTTCCGAGCTGATATCTGTTAGGTGCCGACGTACCCGCAAAACGCTTCATTTCCACAAGCATTTCATCTAAGCTCGAATATTCTTTATTGAGCAAATCCTCTACTTTTTCTATTGTGGATTTCATCTGATTTCTCCTGAAAAAAGTGCTATTTCTCGTTTAATGAAAAGCACCTATTATA